>CAZFME010000125.1:0-5793 GCA_964520055.1 uncultured Clostridia bacterium | reverse complement strand
TGTGATTTTCATCAGTAAGACCATGGGGATTCACATAGTTCGTATCTTCTGCACCAATTTCCCTGGCCTTTTGATTCATCAGCTTTGTAAAGGCAGGAACACTCCCACCAATATGCTCAGCGATGGCCAAAGCTGAATCATTTCCGGAGTTTAACAGTAGACCGTTTAGCATCTGCTCTAAGGTGAGTTTTTCCCCTTCCCTGAGATTGATATTTGAACCTTCGGCCGTTGGAGGCTTGGCACCGACGGTAATAATATCTTCTAAGCCCCCTTTTTCCAGAGCCACTATTGCTGTCATAATTTTGGTAGTGCTGGCGGGGTCCATCTTCTTTTGGGCATCCTTCTCATATAAAACTTGCCCGGTCTTGACATCCATCAAAATATATGTTTCACCTATTAGTTGTGGAGGTTCCGGAAGGTTTGCCAAGGCCTCGGGAAGGGCAAATACCATAAAAAAACATAGAACTAATATGAAAGATTTTGCTCGATTCATTTTTTCTCCTCATGTATGTAATATACTTTCAACCAGTTTTATTGTAATTGATTTTCATTTATAAGACAATTCCTGTTAATGATTATAGTTAAAAAAACCGTCGTCCTCCTACTCTAAGAGGTCAACGGTTTCAGAAAATATCCAGCAGCCCTACAATGATAAATTAGATATCTATAATGTCTTCCTTATTTGCCAAATCCTCAGTACACACTACCTGGGTATTGGCCCACCTGTCACCCAGTCTTCTACCTTTGTTATCTGTCAATACAAGAACAACCTCTATTATTGAAATAATACATCCTATTATAGCACCTATTATCCATCCGATGATGGGAACAATAGCACAAACACTGCCAATAGCAATAGGCAAGTTTCTCCTGATGCTCAACGTCCAGTCCATATCCTGGCCCTCCAGGCTAGCTACTTCCAAACCCATTATTTTTTTGCCTAAACTTCTATTTTTAAAATCAGGGTTTTTAGTAATTTCATAAGCTATCACATCTTTTGTCAGTGTATAAACCGTACTTACAATACCTCCTAATACAGGTACATAAATAAGAATACTGGCTATAACTCCGTCGATTAAAGATGCGATAAAACGTTTGAAAAGATCTGCCTTGGGATAGTTCAATCCTACTCCTCCTCCCATTTCTTAAATTTGAATAAGGATTTTCTCACAGGTAAATTTTATATTAGTTTTCTTTTAATACATATTTATAAATTGCATGGCCTACCCCTGATTCATCATTTGACAAGGTTATATAGTCTGCAGCCTGTTTTAGATCTTCTTCGGCATTAGCTACAGCTATGGATAGACCTGCAACTTTAAACATACTTATATCATTATAATTATCACCAAATACTACCGTATCTTTAAGATCCATATTCAGATGTTCCGCTAGTGTAACGAGGGCACCACCTTTAGATATACCAGAATTCATAATGTCAATTAGCCCTTTCTCTGACCTTACAATAGTCAACCTGCCCTCTTTGTTGATACCTTCATTTAACTTTTCTAGGATGTGGTCATCTTGGCTCGTTATTAAAACCTTAATTATATCTTGATTTAAAATATCCAATGCTTTAACACTGTAATTAGGGACTTGTAATTCTTTTTTTACATTATTGTTATATTCTCTTATAAAATTGATGCGTTTGGAATTTTCACTGTAATAAATGGTCTTTGGAGTATATACCAAATAGTCCAGTTGATTTTTTTCACAAAAGTCTAGAACATCTGAGGCAACAACCGGCTTAATACATTTCATATATAACACCTTATCATTATGAATATCTTTTATTAAAGCACCATTACATGCAATGATAGGAGTCATTAATCCCAATTCATCAACATACTTGTTGGAAATCAAGTCAAGCCTGCCGGTAGCTATAATAACTTGTTTACCTTTTTTCTTTAATAAACCTATAGCGTTTCGATTTTCATCAGTTATTTCTTTGGCAGAGTTTAGCAATGTACAATCTAAATCACAAACAATCCATTTATAATCCTGCATTTACTAGTACTCCGTTCTTTTTAAATTATTCCAATCTTTCCCGAGCTTATTATATCAAATGCCTGCATTATTTTAAAGAAGTAATAACAAAAAACCGAAGTCAGTGCTTCGGTTTTAATTAATAATCAATTAAATTACCTTTGTTTTCACATGAGTTTGTTTATAGCGATTAATTGCATTGTTGATGATTTGATAAATGAGCCCATTATAACCCAGGCAACAAGCACCGGACATCTTTGTTATATCACTGTAACCTTTTTGTAAGCCAGGCAATGAATTGATTTCCAGGACATATGGGGTACTGCCCTTCAGCCTTATGTCCACTCTGGCGTAGTCTCTCATATTCAGAGCTTTATAAGCTTTTTTAGCAATATCAACTATTTTATCCCTTAACAAATCATCCAATGGAGCTGGACATTTGAAAACGGTCTGATCTTCGTAATTGGATTTAACTTCAAAACTGTAAAATTTGACTAGGTTGTCCGGAAGTTTTTCAAAGTTTATCTCCAAGATAGGCAAAACTTTGAGATCATCGCAGTTTCCCAAAATCCCTACAGTGAACTCCCGACCTTCAATATATTCGGTTATCATGATGGGTGGGTTGTAGATCTTGAGCTCTTCCTTTACTTTTTTTTCAAGTGAACTCATATCATATATTAGACTGTCCTGGTGAATACCTCTACCCGAACCCTCGTCACAGGGTTTTACAAGGACGGGAAATCTTATATTTTTAGTTTTTAGTCTACTTAACTCATCAGTGTTTTGGATGGAAATAAACCCCGGAGTCGGTACATCAAAGTCGTTAAATATTCTACATGCATAGTTTTTGTGTATAGCCAAGGTATGGCCTAAAATAGATGAACCAGTATAAGGAATACCGGCGAACTCCAAAAGAGCCGGAATTTGAGCTAGCCTCGTTTTTCCTCGGATACCATTGCAAAGATTGAAGACTAAATCCACTTTTTCCTTTTCCAATTTCGTTAATAAGTTATTATCAGCATTTAAGGATATACACTCAAATCGCTTTGAAATTACTTTTTTTAGATCTTTGATCGTCCTTCGTTTTTGCAAATCCTCACTCAAACCCTCTTCCCCCGGTAGATGTTGAATACGGGGTTCATCGGTTAATATAGCAATTTTCATTATTAAACACTACCTCCTGATAAACTTTAGAACTGTACACAAAGAGAGCTATGGATGCCATAGCTCTTTTATAAAATAATTATTTGCTTTAACAACAAGCCTGGGACATCCCCAGAAATATATTATAGCATATTTACAGAAAATTTGCCATTTACTCTTCTGCTTTAAGTTACTAAGAGCATATTATATAATAATACTTGGCATGTAAAAAGTTACGATTCGAGGTGTTAAAATATGATAAAACGGGCTATCTCCCTTTGCAGGACTTTAGTGGAAAAACTAGCCTTCAGTTTAAGACGTTTCCCCGAAACTGTGGTTTTATGTATACTCACGACATCAATTCTCATTGTTTTGAACCATGGTGGTTTCCCAAGGCAAACCTCAGATCTGCTACAGCGACTTGCCTTGATTTTAGCTCTTGGTATACCTATAACCCTATGTTTAAAAATGTTATTTGAGAAAATGCCACACTTAAAGAAAAGCGTGAAAGGCTTAATGTATACTAGTGCCGCCCTTCTCCTGGTCTTTTATTATTTTTTTATGTTGAAGGATTTGAAAACCATATCCATGATGAGATATGCAGCCTTTACCCTTGCTTTTTATTTGGCCTTTTCTTTCATACCGTATTTTTATAGGAAAGAAAACTATGAGCTCTATGTGATCACATTATTTTCAAGATTTTTTGTAACATATATCTATTCATTAGTATTATTCGCAGGTCTAGCTGCCATAATTTTTACGATTAATCAACTCTTTTCGGTCAGCATTTCCAGTAGACTATATTTTGATATTTGGCTTGTAGTCGTAGGGGTGTTCGCACCGGCATTTTTCTTGGCAGATATTCCACAACAGGATCAGAAACTGGATGTCATTGACTACTCCAAAGTACTGAAAGTTTTGCTTCTTTACATTGTAATGCCGATAATAGTCATTTATACCGCCATACTTTACGCCTTTTTTGCTAAGATATTGATTACTTTAAAATGGCCGGTAGGTATTGTATCACATCTTGTTTTATGGTACTCAATTATAAGCACTCTTGTTATCTTCTTGGTTTATCCCCTACGCAACACAAACCAGTGGGTCAAGGTTTTTATATCTTTTTTACCTAAAATGATTATTCCACTTCTGGCAATGATGTTTGTCGCAATGGGTATACGAATAAAGGCATTTGGAATTACTGAAAGCCGATATTTGGTTTTAGTTGCAGGACTGTGGGTTACCGGATCTATGATATATTATATTTTCATCAAAGAGGCCCGAAACATCATGCTTGCTATTTCACTGGCTTTGATAACAGTCCTAACGGTAGTGGGCCCCTGGAGCAGTTTTTCCATTTCAAAGCTTAGTCAAAATATGCGACTCGAAAAAATCCTGGAAAAATACGATATGGTAAAAGACAAAAGTATAATTAAACCGGAATCAGCGATAACCCCTGCAGATAAAAAGGAGATAAGCTCAATTCTAACCTATTTTTCCGATCGTCATGACCTCAGTGAAGTTAAATATATTCCCAAAGATTTTACTTTAAATCAAATGGAAGAGGTTTTCGGCTTTGAACTGTCTTACTGGAATGCCACACATTACTTCAATCACAATCTCAAGGAAAATGATGTCTTTGTAGATATAAAAGATTATGATTACTTCATACATACCAACTCACATATGCCCGTAAACACCCAATTCAATGATGGATATAAAATGTCGCTTTCTTCAACTGACAACAACATGAAAATTACAAAAAACGGTATTGAAGTATATAGTAAAAATGTAGCAGATATCGCTACCACAATACATAAAAATAACACTAATATAAATGAATTAGGAAGAAAGGCTATGACCGTTTTGGATCAGGGCAAAGATATTAAAGTCCTGTATGTTTTTAAAAATTTTGGAGGTAATGAGGACGAATCTATAGGACAGATAAATATCGATTGGATGGATTTATACATATTTTTAAAGCCGGGCAGTTAATACCCGGCTTTAAAAATACTTTTGTGAAGTTTTACAGCTTTTTAAGTATGTCTTCAACAACTTTTTTACCCAATACTATATTATGCCCGGAAACACAAGTGTCAAAGTCTATTTCCCTATACTTTAAAAGAGTGTCTATGTATAGTTTTTTATCACAATCAATCTCCGGGACAATTTCTTCGATTGTATCCCCTATATTATCACCTACATTGATTACCTTTTCTTCTTCATCTATCACGCTGATACAATCTATTGTATGACCAGGTGTATAGATAATTCTTATTTTATCATCCGGAAAATACAGTTCCTTTTCAAAAACCAAATTAGGAAGACATTTTTCTACATTTCCATAGCAGTAATCCTTATTGTCTTTGATCATATCATACCATTTTTCTTCAATGATTTCTCTGCACAGTCTGTGGGAGATAATGATAGAATCCTTGAATTCACCATTTCCCCAAATATGATCCCAATGATAATGGGTATTGATTACAATAATCGGTTTACTATCCTTATTGATGTATTTTTTTATTGGGTCAATACTAAAAGAACCTAAACCAGTATCAATAATGAAGTTATATTTTTTCCCAAAAATTAGATGGATATTAAGATCCCACTCGGAAGAGTTATAGAAAGTAAATAAAAATCCCCTGTTCTTTACTTTTTGGA
>CAZFME010000124.1:0-6028 GCA_964520055.1 uncultured Clostridia bacterium | reverse complement strand
AAAAGTTCAGGATACAGATGGCACAGGGTTAGCTTTAGCATCTTCATTTCTCCCTTTTAAGATTTTTTGTGTGTCAAAGAGCAGACTGTAGTTTAATAAAATATATCCCGCTTCACTTGCACCTTTTACAATACTCTCGACTGCATCTTCAATATTCTCGGCAATAGTGACTTTATCCGGGTCTATACCGGCATATTTTAGGCGAAGGGCCATATCATATCTTCTCCAACCGAACACTATGTAGTTTTCGATAGCATCATCTGTCTCCAGCAAAATCTCAAAGTTTGTATCCCATAGCCATGAAACATCCAGACCATCCTGGGGAAGATCATTGATACCGATGGCTACGGTCTTGATGTTCACATCTTGACTTACTATCTTCATTGATTCATTAAAACCTACCGGATTCTTAGCAAGATTTAGAGTAATGGGTTTTTGTATATAAAACTTTTCCATCCTTCCCAACTGAGGCCGATAGCTTTCAAGACCTCTTGACACCGTTTCCGAAGCTGTCCCCATCAAAGCCCCACAGGATATAGCGGCCAACATATTGTATATGGAATACGTGTCACTGCTATCTATATCTACCTGGATTTTAAAATCTGTATCTTTATTTTGCACTATTAGTTTTCTTTTTCCCTTATTATCTTCTATTAGTGCCTGAAAGTCAGGGATAGGTCTTTTAAAGCCGCATTTGTTACAGGTATAATGCCCCAACTGACCATAATAATAATGCTCATAATCCAGCCTATGACCGCATTTTTTGCAAAATACGCTGTCAACTGCCAAGTCCTGGCTGCCCATATCTATCGCCGTTTCAATGCCATAAAAATATTTGACATGTGGTAAGCGCTCCCCCGAGTTTACCAGCGAAGGGTCATCAGCATTTATCAAAAGCACCGTGTCATCGGATTTTTCAAGGGAAGTTTCTATTATATTTAAGAGTGCATCAATTTCACTGTATCTATCCAATTGATCCCGAAATATATTTGTAAATACGATTATATGTGGTTTCATATTTACCATGATCTTTGCAAGGGAGGCCTCGTCCACTTCCAGACAGGCATAGCCTGCATCAAAATTTCCGATTATGTCGCTACTATTGATAAAGGCTGAAATCAGCCCTGAATCCAGGTTGGCACCTAACTGATTACATACACAGGAGTGGCCTGACTGGCGGATTATTGAATAGATCATATTATTCGTTGAAGTTTTACCATTTGTACCGGTAACAAATATTATTTTACCTTTGACTTTTGAGCCAAACCAAGCAAGGATATCCGGACACAGCCTTAAGGCTAATTCTCCTCCTATGTTTGTACCTCTGTGACCCATAAGTTTTGCCAAACCTATAATGATTTTTGCGGCTAATACAGCTAGAATTTTTCTCAACATCGTTGCCTCCCTATAAATTAAAACAATTCCTTTTAGAACTGTTTTAATTATAGCATTTGCAATAGGTTGTGGCAAAGCGAATTAGATTTTATGATGATTACTCGAATCCAATAGAATCACCAGCAATAGAATAATACAATTTAATCATGTATTTTTATTTGAGAGCATAATCAACTGCACCTTTTGCATGAATTACTGTGGTATCAAACAGCGGAACACTTGAATCCTGTTTTATAGTTCCAAGGCAAAGTTCTTGGTAGATTACCGAATTAATACTTTGATACCTCTTGTTTCTAATCGTGATTTATAAAAATCTTGTTCCCAAAAGTCCGATTGTATGAATCCCCTCATCTATAACCTTGTCTCCCGTGATGTCTGAGCAGTGTATTCTTTCTCAATTTCCTCATACAAAAAATAAGATAAGTGTTTTGCCCTATTTGCAAAGAGCTTTAATTCATTAGGATCAATCTCACTTATAAACTGTGGAAAAGTGATAGAATGTTTAACTTCTTTGTCTAAATTAAAAATTGGCACCCCTACGGCACAGACTCCGGGTTTATGGTAGCTTTTATCTATAAAGTAGCCATTTTCTCGAGTTTCGGTCATTACATCCTCAAAATAGTCAAATGTAGGCTCTTTATTAGGATCAAGCCAAAATTCACGTGAATTCTCGAATATTTTGCGCCGGTATTCAGGCGTTTGATAGGCAAGGATAGAAATACCGGATGCTGCTGCCAGTAACGGAATACGTGTGCCAATGTCAACTACAATGCTGTATATGGATTCTGACTCGTATTTATCAACGTACATAACATGAGCATTATCCAAGACGCCTACCAAGGCATCTACGTTTTCCCGTAAAACAAATTTTTTAACAAAAGGCCTGATGCTTTCATAAATATTAAAATTATCTAAAACTCGCCTCCCCATCTCATAGATGGGAAGCCAAAGGTAATACTGTTTCGTGACAGAATCCTGTGCCACCACATTAATCTCTTTAAGGGTATTTAAAATACGTACTACAGTGGTTTTGGGAATATCGCTTAATTTAGATAGCTCTGTAACACCTATTTTCCCGTTTTTGCTTATTATATCTAGCAATTTAAAGGTTCTTACAACTGATCTTATGATGTCTTTAGTGTCTGGTTTTTCTTTCATATCCGAATATGATCTCCTGTTCTTTGATATATTAAATAATTTCTTTTCCACTCATAAAAGCTAAAATACTTGATCCCACAGGAGGGCACCCCTTGCAAAATGGTTTATCACCACCAGCTTGCCCTGCACAGTTACCTACAAGAATGATATTCTCTCTATCTAAATCTTCTTGTGATAAATCCTTACCTGTTGCTAAAACAAAGTGGTAATTCTCATCAAAGCTTTTTCCATGTCTTTGAATAAATGTCATAACTGTTGCACTACATGCACTGCAGCTGCCTTTTTCCACTACACTGATATTTGGATAAATATTTGCTAACTTTGACATGTCAGCTGTACTAAATGTTTTACTGTATTTCATATAGTCAGAAGGTTCAACTTCAATATCATCAAAAGCAGCAGTATTACATCGCTCTTGTACCAGATTAACATGGGAAATGGAATCATGTTTCATTCCCATCAACTTAATACCGATATAATCCGCCGCCGTAGGATCTTTACTGGCAACAACCAGATTTAAATTAATCGGCGTACCTACACTTGGTCCAAAGCCTTCCATACAATAGGTACCATCTAAAACTGCATAATCAGGGAGAAGCACTGTTGCCATATCAGAAATACCATAATCGAGACATCGCCCTTTGGATAAGTCTGGAGATGGCTTGTCAATTCGATGTAGCTTTGTTTTCTCAATTTTATACAAACAGCCTTTCATGTTTTTAATACTTAGAGTAGCACCGGTATACATATGAGTTTTAATGACCGGAATAGATACAACCATATTCACTTCAAAGACAAGAGAGCTAAATTTTAACTTATTAACCATTGTTCCATTTTTAATTTCTTTACATACGGGGGGAAATTCATCTAGATTAACACAAGTAACATCTTCTTCTTTGCATACTTGCATAATACCGGCCATCTCCATCGCTTCCCACACATTTACACCCCAAAGTGCTCCATCACCCACAAAGATGTCTCCTGCTTTTTGTTCCTTGAAAAACTTGATGACTCCTCTTACAACCTCTGCGTTCGTACACAGAGCTGTATTGGCCTTACCCTTACGTCCTGCATTTGGTTTTAGTAAGATACTTTTGCCTTCAACATCATCGTCAAACACCCTTGCAATTGCGTCATAAGCCATCTGACTATCATTATATCCATGCTTAATTGCCACAAGTTGCTTCATATTTAAAGTCACTCCCTGCTACATACGGTATTTTTTTAATGAAGATGCAAATCCTATATGGATTTGCATCTTCAAATAGCAAATAATTAGTGTAAGATGTATTTATTTATAGAACTCCAACTTCTTCATAATATTTCTTAGCACCATCATGTAAAGGCAATCCGGCTAAATCCTTAACAGCGTTTTCGACTGAAAGGCTTTTCAGGGCATTATGAGTAGTCTTCAATGTATCGACATTTTCCCATAGTACTTTTGTCATTTCATAGACTGTATCTTCCGGTACACTTTCATCCACCATTAGAGTAATCACAATACTTATTGTAACTACATCTTCATCCTGGCCGTCATAAGTTCCTGCCGGAATAATCGCTCTATTGTACCATGGATACTCCTTTGTCAGTTTTTCAATTACGTCTTCATCAAGTGAAATCAGTTTTCCATTGGCGGTTGCACACATTTCTGATACAGCTGCTGTCGGAAGACCGGCCTGAATCCACGCACCTTCAAGTTGTTTATTGCGCATCAAATCAACAGCTTCGGTAAATCCGACAAACTGGGCCTTGATATCATCAGGATAATTCATACCTGCTGCTTTAAAATAAATACCTGTCTCTACTTCAGGAGTACTACCTGATGCACCGGGAGCAAAACGCTTACCCTTGAGATCCTTCATGGAATCAATACCGGAATCCCTTGTTGTGACTACTTGATTGTAGTTTGAGTATAAAGCAGTCAAAATCCTAACTCCATCATATGCTCTTCCTTCAAACTTGCCTGTGCCTTGCTTTTGTTCAGTAATAATGCTGGTGACAGCAACTGATACCTGAGCATCACCGGTGGACATCAAGCCAAGATTCTGCACACCTCCATTTGACGCCTCGGCAGAAACCTCGATACCATCAATGTTTTTATTCCATAGCTCTGCAATAGCTGCGCCTATTGGATAAATTGCACCAGATGTAGTCGCTGTAGGAAATTGCAGGTGCATGGGTTTTTCTGCCTTTTGACTGTCACCCGTTTTGCCAGAAGAACAGCCGGTAATCATACTTATGATTAAAACCATACACAGAGTAAAAATAAATAACCTTTTCATAACTTATTTCCCCTTTCTTATTTTATACTAATTCCAATACGGCATATGTATTTAGCCTATGGCTATTTGTTCTTTGTCTCGTTGATTCATAATATATTGATAGCTTGTCAAAGCTATAGCCATAACAGCACCAATGATATCTGTAAAGGCTCTCGGATCTATGCTTAGGAATGCAATTGCTAAACAAGCCACTCTTTCAATGATGCTGCACTTCCTTATCAACCAACCCTGGGTTGCAGCTGCAAGAAAATATATACCAATTGTTGCACCTATTGTAGTTCTAATGATTGTAAAGGTACTTGTACCTGCCGGTGCACACCCCAGTAACAAAACCGGGTTAAGGAGGAAGAAAAACGGTAGTATAAAGCCAGATAATCCTACTTTTACAGCCAGTAAACCACTTTTAGTAAAGTCCGATTTTGCGATTCCAGACGCTACATAAACAGACATTGCAACAGGTGGCGTGATATTAGATAGTGAAGCATATATTAAACAAAACATATGTGCAGGAATAGGAGCACAGCCCACTTCTATCATAACAGGAACAGCCACTGCAGTTATTATTACATATGCGGCAATACCCGGGACACCCATGCCGAGAATTGTACTCATGAGTGCAACCATTATACCGGCTTTGAGTAACTCACCTGGGCCAACAAACCGCAACATTATATAGCCAAACTTTAGGCCAAGACCGGTCAGCGAGACTGTTCCTACAATGATGCCGATAACAACACAACAAACACCAACACTTACTGCTCCTCTTGCTCCTTCGTCACAAGCTGTCATAATCTTCTTTAGCCCCATCCGCGTCTCAGGTCGCACCCAGGAAGCCATAATTGTTACAAAAATAGAAACAACACAAGCAAACAAAGGAGTATATCCCATAGCCATAATTACAAGCAATGAAACCAGTGGTGCTAACATATGCCCTTCTTTTTTAAATACCTCCCATGCATCCGGAATATGCTCTTTTGATAGGCCTTTTAGGCCTAGTTGTCTTGCCTCTAAGTGTACTGTAAACAGTAAACCTATATAATATAATGATGCCGGAATAATAGCTGCCATCAATACAACAGAGTAAGAAACGCCAAGAAATTCTGCCATTAAGAATGCCACAGCACCCATAATTGGAGGACAAAACTGACCACCGGTTGCTGCTGCCGCTACTACAGCAGCTGAAAAATCTGAGT
>CAZFME010000123.1:0-6131 GCA_964520055.1 uncultured Clostridia bacterium | reverse complement strand
CTCCCACCTTTTTTATATCGCAAGTATAGCCCTTTTGTATGTTTTGCAGCCCCGGTATGTTTACACCTATTGCAGCATGCACGGATGTCTGTAGATTCTCAATCTTCATGTGGTTAAGATAAAACTGTGCTATCGAGTTCTGTAGGTTCATCACCAGTTCTTCGGTAATAGTAATATATCCGCTGGCGTTTAATGCCAGCAGGTCATTGACCGACTGATTCATCATCTCCATCAAGCCGAATTCTAGGAATGTATTTTTTAATTCTTCTTCCGGCGTTGCCACCACATGGGCGTTTGTTACGATATATCCGTCCGGTGTTACAATAAAGCCTGTGCCCATAGCTCCTACCTGTGCATTGACCTGCATTGATGTGCCTGTGGGAGTAAAGTATTCAATAGGTTTTTCAAACAACATCATGAGTATCTCGGAATAAATTGCATTTTCATCATAAGCAACCTCTCCACTCATCACCCGGTCAAGCACTTTATCATATATATGATTCATCGTCATTTCAGTTACCGTAAATTCCGGTATTACTATAGTGCCGCTGTATATGGTCTGAAGCATCACAACCCCCGGTTTATTGATATCTGCAATCATACGGGAATCCATCTGCTCACCGGCATAAACCGTTGCTGCAGATAGAAGGATAATTGAAGCTATACCGATAGCAATAAACCGTTTTAAAACTCCGAAAACGGAATGTTGATTCATTGTAGCACCTCCATTGCTCTTTAAGATAATTACCAAAAAAATATTATATGAATAAAAAAGAACCGTCACTAAGTATTCAGGGGGCTATTGAGCTTAAACACTATAGCCCCCGATTGACTTTTACTTAAAGGATCGGTGGTTTTATTGGAGGTTTAATCGGTGGCTTTATAACTGGTGGTTCAACTACTGGCGGTTTGATGACCGGCGGTTCTAGTGCCGGGGATGTCGTTTGTGTTTGTGTTTGTGTTGGCGTCACTGTCACTTCATTTGTGGGAGCGGATTCACTTTTGTCCTTAAAGACAGCTTTTGCGATATAATAATAGGTAACGCCATTTTTAACATTGTAATCGGTGTAACTGGTACCCTTTATGGCAAAGTCTGTTATTGGGGCTTTTTCATATTTTCCGGAAGCAGTTCCTCTATAAAGGTTGTATCCAACTACATCGCCTGAAGCTTGCCTCCACTCCAAGTTTACAAATCCATCACCGCCGGTGGCATTAAGGGCAAAGCCCTGGGATTGCATATGCAAAACCGATTGCTGTTGTTGAATTGCGCCTTGTTGTAACCCCGGGAGCAACAAATCCTGGGGAATATCCATCACATCTATACCCCGCATTTGAAGACCCCGCATGGCGGCAGGGTTAACCCTTATATCTACTACATCCCGGAGCGGCGATGTAGCAGAAGGGTCTTTCTCAAGACCATGGCTCTGCCAGTGAGATACATAATCCTCTTCTATAGCAAAAGATATTACCTCAGTCTTTCTGATTCCCTCGTGCTCAATCTCTACGATATATTCACGGTTAAGAGAAGGAATTGGTGTGTTATCAAAAGAAAATGAGCTGATAGCTTTTGGATTTGAGGGCCTTCCGGATCCGCCAAAGGGATGCTCTGAGTATGGTGTCTCAGGTGCAGATGGCAAAGTTGATAAAATATCTTCCGCTCCATCTATGGTTAATTGGTCAAAGAAAGACCCAGAGTTCTCTCTTACCAAGGGAGATGCTGTCTGATTTCCCGAATACAAAGGCATTCTAGTAGGGTCTGTAGCCAACCCCACAAGCCTATTTACATTAAGTTTGACTTGGCCGGTATATGGGTTTTCACCCTTTGCATTATAGATAGACCCACTGGTAACTCCTTGCAGTCCATCCGGATTTTCGGCTGATGGAATGGCATCAGGAGTTAAAGCTATTTTCAGATTATCTATGTTAGCTGGTTTAGCAATTTCTAAGGCAAATATGTCAAGATTTTCGAAACCCAGCATTGCATTGACATTATCTTGCCCGGTCAACTGAATAGGAAGTTCGAAATAGCCGTTGGTTGCGTTGACTTGGAATACTCTTGTAGTTGTCCCGGTCCTGTTTACTAATACAAAAAGAGGTCCGTTGTATTTTCCGGATACACTACCATAAATAACGTCGTTGAATGCGTCGGCTTCAACTTCTATTAAAGAGTAGGGAACTGTGGTCCTTATAGCCTTTGTTGAACCCCTATACACCTCTATGTCGGTTTCTTTAAATACCTGGGCGGCTACGTAGTCAAAGGGAGACAGGGCGGTTCTTATATTAAATTTGCCACTTTCGTCTGTAGTAAGGTCAAAGGTACGATATCCCAGATGATTTCCGACAAAATCGTATAAAATCACATTTACTCTTACGGGTCCTTGATAAGGCCTTTGGTTGGGCGGGTCACCGATAACCACATGTCCTTCTATCATTTCTTCGGCGGCATCTGCCTTGTCTATATATATATCTGTTCGACACGGAATTTTCTCCACACCTTCGGAACCTGATCCCGCACTACCACCGGAGCCAATATTACCAGACCAGGCCTTATCGAGCAGGTTTAGCCTTAACTCAAAAAGCGCTTTTCCTATGCCGGCAATATAGGCCCTTAGCTCAACAAAGAAATCCAGCTTGAAAGTCGCCGAAGCACTAGCACCTCCAGGGGGAGCATCACCCCCAGTATCACCCGCTTCAATGTGAAAAGTGCAATTACCTTCCAGTCCAAGTCTTAACTGCACCTGTAAAAGTTTAAAATCAAATATTTCTATGCCAAAACCGGCCATCACCCCGGCCTGGGCAGTGATAGTTCCGTCGATAATAATACCTACCGATTGCTTAATTGCATCAAAGTCACCGGTCGGGATTACACCTAGAGGTACACCCGGCGCAACTAATGAAGAAAAGTACATGTCTATTCCATGGTTCATATGTCCCACTTGCTGGACTTTCACCTTGAAGGTGAGTTTACCATCAAGATTCACAAAGGCGAAAATCCCAATATATATCTTCACCGTAGGGTCTTTTTGGTTGTCACATACAAAATATCCATATATTTGCTGCCAGCGCTCTTCTTTAAATTTGATATCACCCTGAATAGTTACATTTGAATCTATATCCATATCCACTTCGCAGTGTGCTTTTGCATAGGGTGATACCAGGGTATCCCATCCCGCATCAAATTTTATTTTCGGGTCTGTGACTTTTATCGTTCCATCACTAATCTTTATCTTTACTCCAAAACTGCTTTCGTCTTTCACACCGGTCCAATTGTAATTTCCTAAGTAATCGTAAGTGCCATCCTTTTTGGCCTGCTCAATGGCCTCTTTTTCTTTTTTGGCCTCTTCCGCGGACTTTTTCACTTCTTCTTTGTCGCTCGGATTAGGATATTCGTAGATGACAAAATCTTTTAGTTTAAAAATATAAGTGTTACCTTCTTTGCTTATATCAAAACCTGCAGTGGTAGCATTATTATTCGAGGCACTGGTGTTATTTTCAATTCCTACATACTCTACACCCTGGGGTAAGGTTGAAAAGTCAATATTGCCTTCAGTTAGCGGAATTGACTGATGGGGAACATTAAAATTTTGCAGGACTTCATCTATGCCCGGCGTCACCACCGGAATGGTCTGGTTCCCAAGGGCGTTCACAGAGGCATTGCCCGCCACTTTAAACGCCGATTTTGTTGCTGGGTCAAAGTAGATATCCCCTAATTTAGGCCTTAGTTCAAACCCCCGATTTATAACCAGGTTTTTGGCATAAATGGGAATTTCCTGAGACGCCGGAGCTGTTAATCCTGTTGGTGTAAGCCCCGGCCTTGAAATGTTTATGTCAATATTGGCACCGGGTTTTGTAATTGTACCCGGTTTTGTCGTTTGATCACCCTGCGTTGCTTCTGAGGTGGGAATGTCTTCCAGGGTGTAGGGCATGGTCGGAAGATTGATCACCTTAGGATTAAACTCGTAACTTACTCCCCCGATGGTCGAAGGGGCCTCCCTTGTCTTAATAGCCCTTGGGTTTATTTCGGGAAGTGTAGGTGTAATTGGTGGCCGCACAACAGGAGCCGCCGAGGCCCCAGCCGGGGGAATTATTGTGACAAAGGAAAATGTTAGTATTAGCAACACACTAAAACATTTCTTAAACCTTCGCATTACAAAGTTCCTCCCATCTAATATGTCATCATGTGGGAACCTTGGTCCCATATGATGCAAATAACTGCTTTATTGGGATTAGTCCCCGCCCAGCAGGTTTTTCAAACCAATCCCACCAAGAAGATTAGATTCACCCTTGTTTTTTCCACCACTCTTTTTTCCTACTGCAAAAATGCGGTTTGCTATACGGCTAAAGGGGAGAGATTGAAGCCAGACATGTCCCGGACCGGTAAGAGTAGCCAAAAATAGGCCTTCCCCACCGAAAAGCGCACTTTGCAAATTGCTGGCAAATGTTACATCATAGTCTATTCCGGCTGTCATCGCAACAAGACAGCCTGTATCAAGTTTGATAACCTCTCCGGCTTGAAGTTCTTTTTTTATAATGGTGCCTCCTGCATGGAGAAAAGCTAAGCCATCTCCTACAAGCCTCTGCATAATAAATCCTTCTCCGCCGAACAAACCGGCTCCCAGCTTTTTCTGAAAAGCTATCTCGATGGCAATACCCTTTGCGGCACATAGGAACGCATCCCGTTGGCAAATTAGTTGGCCTCCGCAGTCGGTAAGATCCAAGGGAATAATTTTGCCGGGATAAGGTGCGGCAAAAGCCACAGCCTTTTTACCGTTACCTCTGTTGGTAAAAGTGGTCATAAAAAGGCCTTCACCTGCCAGCACGCGCTTGCCGGCCCCCATAACCTTATCCATAAAGCCTTTGCCCTTATCCCTGTCCGAGCCGTCCCCGAACACTGTATCCGATAGGATAGCACTATCCATATACATCATGGCCCCAGCTTCGGCAACTACGGTTTCTTCCGGATCAAGACTTATTTCCACAAACTGAATGTCATCCCCAAATACCTGGTAATCAATTTCATGTGCTCTACGCATTAATAATTCCTCCTTTTTTATATTAAATTTTATGATGCAACAAAGCCTGTGCCATTGCCCCAAACTGTGTGAAGACCTACCAATCTGTGTTTAATGTCACTCTGAAACAGTGAAGGGTCTTAGATCCTTCGCTACACTCAGAATTCCCACGTGTTACCCACACCACAATAAACAAAGTATTTTTTGTCATTCCGAGGGAGCAAAGCGACAGAGGAATCTTAAACAAGATCCTTCAGGCAAAGCCTTCAGGATGACAATAAACTGGAACTTTCATAGCGATGACAAAACTATGCGCACAGAATGACGAAAGTGGGCGCTAGGATTGACGGGTTTGCGCCCGTTTCTTTTTCTTTCCCGCGGCAATCAAAACTCCTATGACAATTATTAAAACCGCACCGACGCCGATGGCAATATATAGCGTAGTATCAGTGGATTTATCCCGGCCTTCGTTTATAGCAGTCCTGGTTTTGCTGATATACTCTTGAATATATGGGTATCCGGGATTTAAGTCATTTACAGCACTGAATTTTTCGTAAGCCTTTTTGAACTTCTGCTTTCCATACAAATCAAGCCCTTCTTTGTAGAGGGCAGTAAGACTGCTTTGAGCAGGGTTTACATTTGTTTCATTTAAAAACTGCTTAGCAATGCTAATGGGGATAGCAAAATTCATACCCTGTACCGCACTGCCGGTTTGGGTATCCAAACTGCCAAAGGTAGCAATACCTATAACCTCGCCTTTATTGTTAAACACAGGGCCACCGCTGTTTCCTCCCGATATGGCAGCATCTATCTGAAATACTTTCCATCCTCCGGGCATTGTCTTAATTGCACTTACAAGCCCAGAAGTCATAGTTGATTCTAAGGCGCTTTCAGGGGCTAAAGCCGGGTTAAATGTAGCCGCCGCAGGGTAGCCTATGGCATATATGGTGTCCCCTGTCTGTATATCCGTGTCATCACCTAAAGAAACCGTCATAAGGTTATTGTTACCTTCCATCTTCAAAATAGCAACATCCTTGCCCGGAGCCGGTTCTCCCACCTTCTTAATATCGCAAGTATAGCCCTTTTGTATGTTTTGCAGCCCCGGGATGCTTACACCGA
>CAZFME010000122.1:0-6237 GCA_964520055.1 uncultured Clostridia bacterium | reverse complement strand
ACAAGCTTTTTAGCTGCGTTAGGAGGGTGAAAAATGTGAAAGTCTTAACTGAAATTGACCTCCGCACCAACCTTAAAAAGTTGGGTCCGATTGCAACTTATAAAGTGCCATCGGGCACCATCCTTACTCCGGCAGCTCGCAGCTATCTTTCGGAAAATAAAATCGAAATAGTCTTTTCAGATGAAAACGCAGTACAGGAGAAGGAAAAAAAGGATACGGGCCAAAGCAATTCTTCTACTGATGATGATAAAGCATTACGAAAGCCCAGATATCTTCTGATGGGCGTAGGGGCAGGTATCGATAAAAAACCCGAAGCATATACCCATTTATACGCTAACAACCTAGTTCCCAAATATCATCCCAGAATAAAGCTCAGGGGAAGGATCGATTCCCTGGAAGCCCATATAATCATAGCACAGGTAAAAGCAAAACAGAACAAGATGGAAAATATGGTAAAAGACATGGAAGAAGTATTGACCTTAGCCAGAAATATCTTAAGAGCTGAGGTCTTGTCGGAACCGTTGGAGGAATTTAGCTTATTCAGTCTTTCAGAACAAGATATTCGTGAGATTTCTCATAACCCAAAGAAAACCTTGGGCATACCCCACTTTATGCCATCCCATGACATGGGGGAAATGATGGCACATCTCAATCTGGTAAGAGCTCAGGTAAGGGAAACGGAGCTTGCTGCCGTTGAAGCCTTTTTCGATCCGACAGAAGGCCTTCAAAGAGAAGACATAATAAAAGCCTTAAACCGGATGAGCAGTGCCGTTTATGTAATGATGTGTCGCCTAAAAGCAGGCAAGTACGAAAGTCAGGGGTTTTAGCCATGGAAAAGGACGAATTGACAAGGATTATTGTAGAAGAAATTATTACCCGGGAAAAAAGAACACTTGTTCCAGTAACCATATCCAACCGGCATGTTCACATCGACGAACAGACCAGAAAGGTTCTTTTCGGCGACAATCCTCTTACGGTCAAAAAATTCTTAGGCCAACCGGGAGAGTTTGCCGCTGTAGAAACGGTGAAAGTCATAGGTCCTAAAGGTCATTTCGACAAGGTCCGGGTGTTAGGTCCCGAGCGCAAGGCATGTCAGTTGGAGTTGTCGGTGGGGGATTGTTATCACTTGGGAATAAAACCGGTTGTAAGAGATTCCGGTCAATGGGAAGGTACTCCCGGTATATATCTTGCCGGACATTCCGGTGTAGTACAGCTCAAGCAGGGCGTTATAGTGGCTAAGCGGCATATACACATGACTCCGACTGATGCCAAAAAATATTGTGTAAAGGATAAGCAGACGGTCAGAATAAGAGTTGACTTAGGACCCCGCCGAGGAATACTGGGCGATGTACTCATAAGGGTCAGTGAAAACTATGCCCTTGAATGCCACCTGGATATCGAGGAAGCTAATGCCTTGGGTATAAAAAACAATGATACGGTATACCTGGAGACGGGAGGGATCTGACCGTGTTTTTAATGGAAAAAGCTGACAAACTCATCTATCGATTAGAAAAATGCATGGCTTACCCGGAAAATGCCAGAGGAGAGCTTTATACCGGCATTGACTTGGGTACTGCATATATGGTCCTCACCGTCATAGATACCATGGGAAATCCGGTGGCCGGAAGTTACCGTTTTGCCCAGGTGGTACGGGATGGAGTGGTGGTGGATTTTACAGGAGCCAGCCGGATACTCCGGGAACTTAAAAGTGAAATTGAGCAAAAGCTGGGCACACAGCTTATTAAAGGTGCCGGAGCATTCCCACCTGATACGGGCAGAAGTATAGTGAAATCACATTTTTATGTATGTGAGGGTGCCGGGTTTGATGTGATAAACATGGTGGATGAACCTACTGCCGCCAATAATGTGCTTGGTATCGAAAACGGAGCCGTAGTTGATATAGGCGGTGGCACTACGGGTATCGCTATCATTCAGGATGGAGAAGTTGTTTATACCGCAGATGAACCCACCGGTGGGACCCATTTTTCCTTGGTAATAGCCGGTGCCAAAAAAATATCTTTTGAAGAGGCTGAGGATTTTAAAAAACACCTAAAGAACCAAAGGGAAGTCATGCTAATGGTAAAACCGGTGATACAAAAGGTAGTCAGCATCATAAAAAATCAAATCAAAGACTTTGATATAGGCAGTGTTTATCTGGTGGGAGGGACCTGCTGCCTTGAAGGCATAGAAAAAGTAATAGAGAGTGAACTGGAAATTCCCACCTTCAAACCTCGAGATCCTTTGCTGGTGACGCCTTTAGGGATAGCTTTAAGTTGTTTGGGGGTGAAAACTGTTGAATCAAGAAGCGTTGAAGCCTATTATTGATATCATTACCCGGGAAGTACTAAAAAGACTTAAAGACCGAATTGAAGGAGAAAAAGAGCAAAAGGAAAAACTGCTGCTGGTTTTTACAGGTGGGACAGGGAACTTGGATACAGTGTTGTCTCAATTAAAAGCTTTTTCGAATCAATATTGTTTTCTTGCTATTTTTACGCCGGCGGCTGAAAAGGCTATCGGCAGAGAACGGGTCCGGCAGGATGTAGAATTTGAGGAGGTTTCAGGAGAAAACCTATATGATGCCCTTTCTAAAGCCGATACAGTAATATTTCCAACACTTACCCAAAACACCGCTGTTAAAGCCGCTATAGGCATAAGGGATTCACTGGCTAGTGAAACTTTGGCCTGTGGGCTTCTACTTAAAAAGAAGGTTATCGCCGTTACCGACTCCATACCATTAAGATCCATGCCGGCTGCCTATGGACGAATGATGGGGGAAATACTGAAACGTCTGGAACAGTTGGGAGTTAATTTATATAAAGCGGAAGAGCTGTCCGAAAAATTGCTTTTAATAAAGGATGACACATCATTAAAAACAACTAAAAATACTGTCGAGCCCAAAGACAGCATTTCATTAAAGGCCGAGGAACCGATGAAATACTCGGCAAAACCCGAAGCCTTTGTTTTAAAAGGTAAGATACCGGTTACGGCGGATGTGATATATAAAGCGGCATTGGAAGGGTATGACAGGATTATCCTGCCACCTAAGACCATAATTACACCTATGGCCAAAGATACGGCAAAGGATAAGAAGATAATCATCGAATGGGCGGTGAACTAGATGCATATATGCAGGGTAAAGGGCAATGTTTGGGCCACTCGAAAAGAGGAAACCCTTAAAGGCCAGAAATTTTTAATAGTGACTCGAATTGATGAAAACCAAAATGAAATAGGCCCACCCTTTGTGGCAGTGGACAATATAGGTGCCGGTGTGGGTGAGCTGGTTATAGTCACTGCCGGCAGTTCCGCTCGAAAAGCATCGGATGAATCATTGCCTGTGGATGCAGCGGTGGTGGGTATTATCGATTCCATGGATGTAGATCTGGGCAGCTAGGAGATGGTGGACTTGGAAGTACGGGAAAAATTGAAGGAAATGGGCGTAGTGGGAGCCGGAGGTGCCGGATTCCCCACCTATGCAAAGCTTAAACAGGGCGGCATTGATTACTACATAGCCAATGGCGCCGAATGTGAACCGCTTCTTGATGTGAGCAAGGAAATCATGGCTCGCTTTCCCGATAAGGTCGTAAAAGGACTCAACCACTTAAAAAATTATACCGGTGCCGGTAATGCTGTGATCGCATTAAAGGGAAAATATAAATTTGCGGTTCGGGGGTTAAAAGAGCATTTAATCAACACCGGTCTTGACATAAAACTCTTTGAAATGGGAGATTTTTTCCCCGCCGGTGACGAGCATGTTATGGTCCATGACATCACCGGCAAGGTGGTATCCGAAGGGGGAATCCCTATTTCAGTGGGAGCAATCGTGAATAACATCGAAACTTTATACAATGCATGTCATGCCATCGAAGACAACATTCCTGTAATCGATAAATTCATCACCGTGGGCGGTGATGTGAAAAACCCCATAACCCTTAAGGTGCCGGTAGGTACCAAAATCGGTTGGCTATTGGATTTCTTGGGGATTGATTACAAGGATAAAGTCATCATCGACGGCGGACCAATGATGGGAAATATTGTAGATCCCAACTCACCGGTTACCAAGTTAACCGGTGGGCTGCTGATTTTCTCCAAGGAACATCCTGCCGTGACAGTCAAGGAGTCCAGTCTGGAATACATCTTTAAGATGGCAAGGATTGCCTGCATTCAATGCCGCTATTGCACCGAGCAATGTCCACGGTATCTTCTGGGTCATGACCTTCAGCCCAGCAAAATTATGCTAACAGTGGGATTCAGACTTACCAACAACTATATAAAGCAGGCTCTCCTTTGTTGTGAATGCGGCGTATGTGAGGCATACTCCTGTCCTCAACTGCTCTCACCCCGGCGGGTTAATGCGGCCATTAAAAAAGAATTAGCTGCAGCCGGCGTGAAATACATTACAGATAAGGATGACATAAAGCCCCGTGAAGCCAGAGAATGGCGGAAGATTCCCACCGGCCGTTTAAAGACGCGCTTGCAGCTTGCAGATTACGACAGGCCTGCATTTTTAGTTGATGGAAATTTCGTAAAACCGCCGGAAGTTCACATTCCTACGAAACAGCATACAGGAGTTCCTGCAGTTCCTATAGTAAGCCCCGGTGACCGGGTTCAAAGGGGCCAAATCATAGGCAAAGTTCCTGAAGATAAATTGGGCTGCCACATCCATGCCAGCATAGACGGGACCGTGATACAAACAAGTAATGACAAAATCGTCATCCGGGGGGAGGAATCTTCATGGAAAAAGCCATAGGTCTTGTGGAGACCATCAGTATAGCAGGAGGCATAGAAGCAGCTGATGCCATGGTCAAGAAGGCACCGGTGAGGTTGTTTTTGGCAAGGCCTATTTGCCCCGGTAAATTCATAGTCCTTGTAGGCGGTGATGTGGAAGCGGTGAAAAGCTCATTGAAAGTGGGCCGGGAGACAGCGGGGCATTACTTGGCCGACTCCATATTGATTTCCCGTGTTCATGGGGATGTATTTTCAGCCCTGGAGGCAGCGGTAGTAATAGACGATATCGGAGCTCTCAGGGCTTTAGGTATAATCGAAACCTTTTCAGTGGCCTCGTGCATTCTGGCTGCCGATGCGGCGGTAAAAGCTGGTGGGAATAAGACCCGCTATGGGCCTTGGAGGCAAGTCCTATGTGACCATGTTGGGTGATGTCAGTGCCGTGGAATCAGCGGTGGATGCAGGCCGGCAGAAAACCGAACCGGAAGGTATGCTGGTAAAGAGTGTAGTTATCCCTTCCGCTGCCAATGAAGTATTAAAAGCTCTCCTTTGAGGTTGAATATTTGGGGACGGGTAAATATTTGGGGACGGGTACAAAATATTCATTACTTGCAGCAAGCCTGAAATGGGCAGAAATATAATTTTGAAAACAATCATCAGGGAAAATGATCATGCGCCAAGGCTTATTAAAGCTCTTCTTTGAGGGGGTGAAAGAGTGGGCAAAAAAATCATATCAAAGCAGGATATACAGAAGTGGTATTTTGAAGGAGTTAAGGAAGTGTATGTGGATGATAATACCCTCCTGCTGCCGGGAGCAAAGGATGCCTTGATGGCGGCAGGAATGAAAGTCAAGGCGGAAAGCTGTCAGGAGGAGCGGATTAATAAAGTAATCGAACAGTGTTGTGATGAGAAGAGCCTGGATAGCTCATTAAAAGATAAAATCATCAAAACCGTTATCGAAAAGTATAAGGCAAAAACGGGAGGTGAGTAAAGTCATGCCTTGGTCCACAAAACTTTTCGGAAAAAACTATACATTTTTCACTATAAAAGAGATTTTGGCTAAAGCCAGTGAAGAAAAATCCGGTGACGTATTAGCCGGAATTGCCGCAGGCAGCAATGAGGAACGGATAGCGGCCAAAAGAGTTTTGGCGGAGCTTACCCTAAAGGACCTTCGTGAAAATCCCGTAATTCCCTATGAAGAAGACCAGGTCACCCGGGTCATTGATGACGGACTGTACAAGGGAGTTTATAACGGCATTTCCTCCATGACCGTGGCAGAATTCCGCGAATGGCTGCTCTGTCACAACACCACAGGGGAGGATATCCGGCGGGTTTCGGTGGGGCTTACGGGCGAGATGGCTTCGGCCGTAGCAAAACTCATGTCAAATATGGATCTGGTCTATGCTGCCTCAAAAATCCGAGTTGCCACCAAAAACCGAACAGAAATGGGCCTTCCCGGGACTCTGTCCTATCGCATACAACCCAACCACCCTTCGGACAGTGTGGAAGGAATAA
>CAZFME010000121.1:0-6267 GCA_964520055.1 uncultured Clostridia bacterium | reverse complement strand
ACATCTGTCATGTAAAGATAGCCTCCGGGAATTATCCGTTTCTCATCTTGTAAAGTTTCACACAGGGCTTGTAAAAAATCTTTTATATCTTCCATGGACTTTTGATTGCGATAACGCGCCCCACCTGCAGCTCCTGGAATAGTTACAAGTTCCCCCTCCCCCGAATTTATTAAGGCATTTTTGATGATATCCAGATCTTCACTTATTGAAGACTTAGCTGCTCCAAGCCGTTTACTGAAGTGGTTAAGAGAAATAACTTTGTTTGGATTTTCCGACAGCGTTTTTGTAATCAGGGCAATCCTATCACTGCGCCTCATGTAAAATCCCCCTAACTTAATTCTCTTATAGCAAGCACAAGATCGCTGTCCTTGTCTACATCAGTCCCTATCTCGGGATAATGACTGATCACCGCTCGAGCTTTGATACTAAACAAGTCCGAAACCCGCTTTTCCAGTTGTTTGATGGTGAGTGTGCCTATTAAAAACTTGATTACAAAACTTATTCCAAGTATCTGCGCAAGTCTCCAAGGCTTTTTCCGGTAGGCCATAAAGGCCTCGGCTTGTTTAATACACCTTTTGACTGTACCCGCTTTAACCAGAACAATGTTGCCTCCGGTAAAGCTGCCGTCTTTTATTTTAACATATGTACGTTTTACTCCCGGATATTTTTTTTCATTTTCCGCTTTGTGAATTATGGGATAGTAAAACTGTGCATCTAGTGTAAGTGACTTTTCTGCAAAATCTCTGATAGCTTCAGAGGTTATCATTGGGATATCCGAGGTGGAAATTAGAATCATATCCTCATCGGAAAAAATTTCGGCACCTTTTAAAATGTTATCTGTCATCGAAGAACCGCCATCCACAATGATATCTACCTGATTTTCGATAGGCAAAAGCTCTTGCCTAGGACCCACAACGGCAATAGTATCGATAAAGTCTAAGTTCTTTAGAGCATCGATGATATATTTTATCATTTCCTTGCCATGAATCTTAATAAGAGCTTTATTTGAATGGACTTTGCTCAAAGGACAGTCCTGTTGAGTACCGGCCAGGATCAGGGCCTTCATAACGGTTCCTCCTCGAAGTCCATTTGCTTTCTAAGTATATTCATTACATTGTATTCTACTTTATAGATATGTTCTTTGGCAAGTCTCTCCGCATTTTCTGCATCTCCTTGTTTTATTGAATCCAGAATGTTTTTATGTTCTGATAAAACACTTTTCAGTCGAGCGGGATTGCTGAAGGATTGCATACGGAATCGGTCTATTTGTTCTTTCAGGTTGTTTATAATTTGAGCTAACCGGTCATTTCTAGAGGCACTGAATAAAACCTGGTGAAATTCCATATCTTTTTTAATAATGGTTTTGATATCTCCCTTTTCCCCAGCTGTCGAAATAGCCTCTAAAATCCTATCCAAGCTGGTAACTTCTTCATCAGTAATACGTTCAGCCGCCAAAGCTGCTGCCAAGCCTTCCAGACTGCTGCGTATTTCAAAAACTTCTGCAGCGTCTTTTAAGGTGAGTCCTGCCACATAGGCACCTTTGCGTGGAACCATAACCACTAGACCTTCTAACTCCAGCTTTCGTATAGCTTCCCGCACAGGGGTTCTGGAAACTCCCATCTCTTCGGCCAGTTGAACTTCCATGAGTCTTTCCCCTGGTTTCAATCGGCCATTTAAAATAGCCTCTCTAATGGCCGCAAATACTAAATCCCGAAGTGGTTTATAGTTATCAAGTTTTATTGTTGAAAATCTATTACTCAAAAAAATCCCCTCCCTACTTCATTTCAGTAACAAAAATCCAATTACCCCTGTAAGCAACATCATCGGCCGCTCTTTTAGCATCCAGAGTATTTTCAAAAAGGCCGAAGACGGTGGGCCCACTGCCTGACATGAGACTGCCCAAGGCTCCTTTTTGTATCAGAAGGTTTTTTATATCATCAAGTTCCGGATAAAGTTTTAAAGTCACTTCCTCCAAGACATTACAAAGACCAGAGGCTATTTTGTCGATATTCTGATGTTTGATATGGTCAACCATCGCTTTAGTATCCGGCCGATTTTTTATGTTTTTTACATCCAGTCTATTGTATACTTCTTTGGTTGAAACAAAATAAGGTGGTTTGACAAGCAGGACGCCAAATCCTGATAAGGATTTAAGCGGTGAAAGCTTTTCACCGATGCCACGGGAGAGAGCGGTTTTGCCCATGATACAAAAGGGAACATCGGCACCGATTTTTTTGCCCAAGGACATTAGTTCTGCCTGAGGCCTTTTTAACTCAAAAAGCTCGTTTATACCCACAATAACCGCTGCCGCATCAGCACTACCTCCGGCCAATCCCGCCCCCAAAGGAATGTTTTTGCTTATGGTAATTGATATTCCGGCATCAAGTCGATATTGCTGCATCATGAGCCGGGCGGCCTGGTATGCCAGGTTTTCTTCATCCCGGGTCAGCTGCGGGCAATTTGAATTAAGCTTAATACTCGGTTGTGAAGTGAGTTTAAGTGAAACAATATCTTTCAGCGCAATTGTCTGCATTATCATCTCCACTTCATGATAGCCATCAGGTCTTTTGCAAAGTACATCAAGGGTCAAGTTTATTTTGCCCCTTGCGTCTATATCCAATTTTTGCAACCGCTTTTCCCCTCTCAACAAAATGATACACCTATATTATATATTTCACAAAAAACCTCAAAATCCTGCCGGTTTCAAAAAAATACATTAAACCGGCAGGACTAAAGCTCGATTTATACTGGCCGCTGCATTATTTACGGCATTTAATGATTTTTGATAATTTTCATAGAATATGATAATGAGGTCACCTTCTATGGCATTTACCAGGCTTGCAGTTATTGCCTCTTCCTCCTGTAATATAATATCGATTTTATTACGCTTAAGTCCTGCATCAAGAGCACCCTTTGCCAAAAGCGC
The DNA here is from genome assembly GCA_964520055.1 of uncultured Clostridia bacterium. GTDB lineage: Bacteria > Bacillota > Thermosediminibacteria > Thermosediminibacterales > Tepidanaerobacteraceae > DUNY01. The sequence continues at coordinate 3,341 of CAZFME010000121.1, read as the reverse complement.
CGCAACTTCGCCATGGCTACGGTCTCTAAGATTTTCATCTTCCTTTATTATGATACGATGAAAACCTTTGCCGGCTACAGCCCCGAGGGCAATTATATCCTGATTCCGACGATCGCCGGGGCTCCCTATAACACCCACCATACGCGATGGTCTCAAAAGCTTTCCTGTATTTATTATGGCTTCAAGGCTTTTGACATTATGACCGTAATCAAGCATAATCGTAATATTTTCAAGGTTCATGATGTTCATACGACCGGGATTTTGCTTCTGATCACAGTAAAACTCTTTTAACGCCTTGGCAATTGCCTTGGGCGGGATATCAAGGCCCCAAGCTCCGGCAGCGGCAGCTAAGGCATTTTGTAGGTTATGACAGGCACGACCTTTTAAAGTGGATGGCAAATCTTTTACCTTAACCAGACTTTGAATCTTACCTTGCTGCTCAAGGTAAATTACACCTGTTTTTACATAGACTCCTCGACCCCCTTGGCTAAGATGTTTTCGCAAAATAAGATTGTCCTCCTGTAAGCTGAAAAATATTATCTGACTTTTAAGTCGTTTTATCACTTCCATAGTCATGGGGTCATCGGCATTGAGTACCGCATATCCGGTGTTTTTTACCTGTTCGGCTACCAAGGATTTTACAAAGGCCATATCCTCCAAAGACTGGATTCCATTCAATCCCAGATGGTCTTCGCTAATATTTGTAATGATACCTACGTCTGCCTTTTCATAGGCAAGACCGGACCTTATAAGACCTCCCCGCGCAATTTCCAAGACCGCTGCCTCCACATTAAGATCCATAAGTACCATTCGGGCACTTTCAGGTCCACTGCAATCTCCGCTCTTCAGTTGGTGATTGCCGATATATACACCGTCGGTACATGTCATGCCCACTTTCAGGCCTGATGCAGTAAGGATATGGTTTAACATTCTTACAACGGTGGTTTTACCGTTAGTGCCCGTAACTGCAGCCAAGGGAAAGGTTGGAGGCCCTTTTTCAAACAGCATATGGGCTATGGCCTTTGCCGCGGGTCTGGGTTTTCCTTGGGACGGATAAAGATGCATCCTTATACCTGGAGCTGCATTTACTTCTATAATGGCCCCTTGGCTTTTTTCCGCCGGAATGCTTATATCTTCGGTGGTAATGTCAATACCTGCTATATCAAGCCCGATAGCTTTCGCCGCTCTTTCAGCCAGGTGCCTGTTTTCAAAACATACCTCATCGGTGACATCCATCGCAGTCCCACCGGTGCTTAAGTTTCCGTTTTCCCTTAAAGCAACGAACTTGCCTTTCGGGGGTACCGATTCCGATGTATAACCATGGCGAGCCATTACATTTAAGACGATGGGGTCAATCTTTATTTTTGTGAGCGGTTTTTCGTGGTATTCACCTCGAAGAGGGTCCTGATTTATAATATCCATCAGTTGCTTAATACTGGATGTACCGTCTCCTACCACATGAGCCGGAATCCGTTCCGCTGCACAACAAAACCGACCGTCTACCACCAGCACCCGATAATGTCGGCCTTGGATTTGTTTTTCCACAATGATTTTCGGTGAATAAGTTTTTGCCAAATTGAATGCATCGATAATCTCCTCGGTTTTTTTAAGGTTCAGGCTTACACCCTTGCCCTGGTTTCCGTTTTGTGGTTTAACCACCACCGGATATCCGATGTCCTCGGCAGCTTTGACTGCTTCAAATTCAGTATACACTATTTTGCCGTATGGCACAGGGATTCCCGAAAGGGATAAAAGCTCTTTGGTCATTAGCTTGTCACAGGCTATGTCCACTCCGAGGCAGCCTGTGTTTTGGCTAATAGTGGCTTGAATGCGTTTTTGGTATGCACCGTAACCAAATATCAAAAAACTGCCTTCTCCAATGCGGGTTATGGGGATGCCCATTTTTTTGACCTCATCGGCTATGGCTTGTGTGCTTGGCCCCAGACGGCTGCTTTCGGCCATTTCTCTCAACTTAAAAATCCAAGCCTCAATGTTTATAGGGATACCGTCTAAAATGGCCTCTAAAAGCTCCACCGCCATGGAAGCGGCTATAAGTGCTGAAGTCTTTTCTTCATAGCGGAAAATAACATTGTAAAAACTGCCCTTGATTCGCCTGGCCTTGCCGAAACTTACATCCTGACCTGACAGGTTTAAAAATTCAATTGCAACATGTTCCAACACATGGGGAAAATAGGTCCCTTCTGCCAGTCGAATCAAAAATCCACCGGGTCGGTTCAAACAGCAATTGTGTTTTGAAAGCCCCGGAAGGTATGAAAGCAGTGTTTGGTTGAATCCCGGGATGTCTCGTGTAGCCACGTTTTTCAGTTTTTTTACATCAACCGTCATCTTTATAACCGGTTTTGGGCTGTAGATGTTGGGGCCTTCCAGGGCCCGTATCTCTACAATTTCCATCTTAATCCTCCCTAAGTTAAGCTTGATTTTGCTGTAGAAAGTCAATTCCGTCTTGAAATGTTTCTACTTGAAACTTTATTGACGCCCTTTCCTAAATATGGTTTCCATTTACAAAATGTCTATTCAAAGATTCCTCAAGGAAGGCCTACGAGTGCTAAGGTCAAAGCTTGTCCCCGGTGAAAGTACGTGAATCTTAGCATTAAACATGGCCAGCGGTTCTCCGGGTGCAAGTTCCGATACATTGGTATATTCTACGGCACTTCCATCGATTACCGTAACTGTACCGGACCCTTCCACCGTAAATACGGCCTTTGGATTTACTAGTACAGCGGTATCCTCATCTATGCCCACCCCCAATACGTAGGGATTGCAAGCTACTGCGGTAAGCAGTCGGCCTATTCGGCCTCGCTGAGCAAAATGCTGATCCACTACAACCTCTTCTAAAAGTCCCATACCCGGGGCCATGTTTATCAAGCTACCGGCTGGAGTCTGGTTGCCGTCACCTTCCACTATCATGGTATCACTCATAACTGAGGCTCCGGCACTGGTCCCGCATAAAACCACCCCTTTTTTATAAGCATCATGAAGGACGTGGTAAAACCTGCTTCCCCCAAGCAGACTTGTAATGCGCAGTTGATCACCCCCGGTGAAAAAGATGCCGGTGGATTTTTCAATTCTCTCGGCAATATAATCCTTTTGGGCTTCCTGCCGGGTCTTTATGTCAAGGGCTACCACATCTTTTACTCCCAAACGGGAAAAAAACCTTATATAATCGTCTCCCACTTGTTCCGGCCTAGTCGTAGCTACAGTGATAACGGTAAGACAAGCTTTGTTTTCACCGGAAAGAGCTACCACCTTTTCTAATATTTTGCAATCACGATTTTTATCTTCGGCTCCTCCAATCAATAATAAATGCCCCTTGGATTTTG
>CAZFME010000120.1:0-6274 GCA_964520055.1 uncultured Clostridia bacterium | reverse complement strand
AACCTGGACAACATGATCCAGAGTCATGGGTGCTACCGTTACACAATCCCGCAATATTGCAAAACATAGATCACATTATTGTTATATGCTTTGTTAAGTGACTAAAACCACTTACCTTTTATTTGGTTCATTTAATATAATAAAGTAGTCTAACAAAATAGTCAAGTGATTTATAGCTACGAATTTATTTTCATAATATTCGTAGCAGCATTAGTGCCCGCAAGTGCTGCAGTTTCCGCCACCGCAAGAACTGCAGGATGTACCTCCCGAATCACCTTTTCTCACAAAAAGAAAACCGGTAAAAAGTTGCTTCACATTTCCGTCACACTCAGGACAGCATACTTTATCCTTATCTTTGATACTGACAAATTCACAAAACCGATGACCGCAGTTTTTACATTCAAAATCAAATGTCGGCATTTCATTTCCCTTCTTTGATGTTTATAGTTAAAGTAAAATAACACTACATTCTGTTAAACTCTTTAAAAGCCTTTTCCATCTCACGGCTGGCATCCCTTCGTTTGACATCTTCACGCTTATCATAAAGAGCTTTGCCCTTAGCCAAGGCCAGTTCTACCTTGACAAGTCCCCGCTCATTCAAGTATACCTTAAGTGGAATAAGGGTGAGGCCTTTTTCTTTGACTTGCCCGAACAGTCGGTTGATCTGTTTTTTATGCATCAATAACTTACGTGGCCTTAAAGGGTCCTTGTTGTAAATATTCCCTTTTTCATAAGGACTTATATGCATATTATATAAATACAGTTCGCCGTTATCCACTCGAGCAAAACTATCTTTGAGATTGCCTTTCCCTTCTCGCAGAGACTTTACTTCAGTGCCAGCCAGGGCAATACCAGCCTCAAAGGTTTCTAATATATGAAAATCATGCCGGGCTTTTCTATTTGTAACAAGGTCTCGAGAGTGTCTTTCCAATGTGTTAACCTCCACTTGATAAAAATCCTAAATTCACTTCATATTATACCACATATCGGCAAAAACTCATATATTCCTTATCACTGCTTATTTGCGCCTGAATACAAAAAAGCCGCTTATTAAGCGGCTTTTTTGTTAAGACAATTAAAAACTGCTATTAAAATGCACATGTTCATTAGAAGTTAAGAACGTTTTTTTATTACCTTCTTCGACAGTGTGGGCGTTTGTTTTAACATGCAATGAATTGCATTTTTGCTCAGTAGTTGATGCAACACGGTTTTTAATCAGCAATCCACCATCTTCAACATCTAAATCTTTATAATGTATTTTATCAAAATATAAACGACCGGAAGCACAGATTTTCAAATTCTCTGCCTCAACATCACCGTTCACCTTTCCGGCAATAATTAGATTTACAGTCTTAATATAACCGCTGATACAACCGGATGGAGTAACATATACATCGGTTCCATTACAAATGTCTCCGTTAAACACGCCGCTAATTACGATTAAACCTCGTATTTGTGAACTTGTTATGAGCAATTCATCATTTGTAAAATCTGTTAAATTCATGAAAAATCACTCCGAATTCCTTAAAGAAACTTTAATTTTTTATCACTTTGAGAAATGCCCTGATTCCATAAACGATCGGCCCAAGATAGATATCCGCGACAATTAGCGGTTATCGGATCCAACGCAAGTTTGGCATGAGATAAATGTGGAAGTAGATATGAATTTATAGCCTGTCCACCGCCACCGGTCAATAGCAAACAGTCAAATTCCGATATTCTCCATTGAGAATTGACCTCGACCAAAATGTTTGTAGCCAGTTTTTCGAAGGCACTACCAACTATATCTGAAATATCGACGGTCTCTCCTGCTACATTGATTTTGCGATTGATGACAATTCCATCAAGGGCATAGCTTTCCTTTTCTAATCCATATTTAGTTACAAGGCTGGATCCTATATCACCATAAGCCGTAGCCAAACCCACCAATAATGATTTGCTTTTCTCAGGTATGTACTCTGAATCTTCAATAGAGGCCAAATCGGTTGTTTTAAAACCGATATCAATGACTCCTACTCGAACTTCCTGTGAAATAATTGAGTTTGAAAGGGATGACCAATAAGTACCCAAAGGTTGTGGTACTATTTCAATGTTGTTGATAATAATATTGATTTCATTGCTGTCTTTACCGTCATACAAAGTTATTGTTCGCTCACCTTTGACCCTATTGATAAAATCGTCGGCAAGATGCATCCTTTCAACGGGAAGACCAGTAACAACATTAAAAACATTATTAGCACCTTTGGAAAAAAAACTTAAAGCACTGAAAAACAGGACCTCCAAGTCATCACTGACAGAGCGTGTATAAGAAAGATCCCGATATGCAAATCTGGAGTGCCTGATAGCTGATTTTCCCACAAAATAGAGCTTATTCCCGATACCTATCTTGAGATGGTCAATAGCCGGTATTTGATTGATTTTTGTACTGAAGGTAGGCTTTGTATGACCTTCCCCTACAACGCTGGGAAAAGAATAGCCAACCTCACCATCGGTTACCTTAACAAAACCATAACCTGCATCAATACCAATTAGTTGTGCCATAAATAAACCTCCTTTTTAATATTTAGGTAAAATTGACATATCCCTTAGTTCTTATTACCTATCAAGTATAGGTAAAAGCCAGATATTTAAAGAATTTTGGCTGGGCCCTTATTCTTTGGTGACGGGCTTTATTTTTAAGCAAAATTTTTTGTCAATCTTTCTCAATACTATGATATCAATTATACAATATTTTGTAAATATGTTAAATTTAATCAAGACTTTTAAATATGACTTCATAATAACATTTTCATTACGTGGGTAATATAAGATAGGCAAAAAATTCATGATTGAAAAGAATTTCCTTTGGGAAATAATTAAGTATGCCAATTTAAATTTTTCTGGGCGATATAGAAACATCCTGTTACCTTTTGAATTAGGTGACACAGAAACGTCCCCTGTCACCTTTGCTTTCTGTATTGCTTTCTGTATTGCTTTCAAGGTATTTTTATGCTAAAATGCAATTAGATGCTTTGATAAACATCTAATTGAAAGGAGGATTTATATGAGTAAAAAAACAAAATTTAGGCTACCTATAAATTGGTTCATAATCGCCCTGATTCTTTCCCTCTATATTTTAGGTTATTTTCTTTATCCATATTTGCCCGAGCGTGTACCATCACACTGGAATGTATCCGGTCAGGTCGATAGTTACAGTTCAAGAACTTACCACATAATATTTTTCCCAAGTATGATTTTAGGGTTATATGTATTCATGGCCTTTGCACCTATTATAGATCCGAGGCCCGATAGTTACAAAAAGTTTAAGGGAGTATACGAGACTTTTCGTCTAGTAATGGTTGTTTTTTTTGTGATTCTTTACGTAGTTACAACCCTTTTCGCATTGGGATATCCATTGTCAATGGGAAAGATAGTGAGATTTGCCGTTGGGGTCCTACTAGTTTTTGTAGGAAACTATTTTGGTAAGATTAGACATAATTATACTTTTGGTATAAAAACACCGTGGACTCTTGCCAGTGAGGAAGTATGGAACAAAACCCATCGAGTTTCAGGTCCTCTTTGGGTTATAGCCGGTTTAGTATGGATGCTTAGTATATTTATAGGGGAAAAACTGTCTTTTGCCATATCAATGGGAGCATTGTTTTTTGTTAGCTTTTATGGTTTCATCTATTCCTATATATTATTTCAAAAACTTAAGAAAGAGTGAAATGGCTTGTATCTAACAGGGGAAAGGGTGTATATGGATGAGCCTTAATATGATGTTTAAAGCTCTGTCAGATCCCATCCGGCGAAAAATACTTCTGATGTTAAAAGAGCGGGATATGACCGCCGGGGAAATCGCAGAAAGGTTTGATATATCAAAGCCCAGCATCTCTTACCATTTGAATACGTTGAAACAGGCCGGAATGGTGCTGGATGAAAGAAAGGGTCAATACATTTATTATTCTATAAATACTTCAGTATTTGAAGATGTGGTGAGTTTTGGCCTGGAACTAAGCGGGCGAAAAAAATCGGAAATAAAATAATTGTTATGATAATACAGTAAAAAATGATAAAAAACCCCCGAAAAAGAGAAATTTTTGTCGCATATATATTGTATTAGTATACTTTTATTTATTCCATATTAATAACTATCATATAGTTCGGGGGGGCTATAAAACTTGACGAAGGAAGAAACTTATGATTATTTTATTGATTTAATTACTGATACAAACGGAGGTAAAGTTGTTAATCTAGACAATTTAATGAAGGGAAACCTATCATATTTCGTTGAACGGTACTATGATACACCACAATGGGATTTCATGAAAAAGCAAGTTGAAACACTTATTAAAAAGCGTGATCTAGTAGGCCTCGGCCTTTATATATTTAAAGCAGTGCAAAAATACAGAAAAACACTCTATGATGATCTTCAACGCAAATGAATAAATTTGGACTCGTCCCTGATTATTCAAAAAATGAGCTGCTACGCTTCGAACTATTTAGTTCGTTGTGTTACAGCTCTTTTTTTAATTTAAATAAAATGTTATGTAACTCGTAACCGATTTATGTCCACCGGAATATATATAAAGAAGGTTAATTTTTTAAAAGGGGGTGGTTTTTTGAAACATATAGCGTTGTTTCTAGCAGTGGTGATGCTGTTTTCTGTGCTTACTCTAGGGTGCGGGCAGCAGGTTTTAAAAGAGGAACTGAATGAAGTAACACCCAAAGAAGTGCAAAAGGAACAAACCGTTGATAAAAAACCTGAACTTGAGCCTCTTTCTCCGACTATAAAGGTGACGGTGGGAATGAAGGAGGTTGTATCCGACGGAGGAGTGCTCATTGGAATGGCTAAAGGTTATTATGAGGAATTGGGAATTGAAATCGAGTCAGTTGCTTTTAATACCGGTCAGGACATGATAAACGCCTTAGGAGCCGGTCAGCTTGATGTTGGGTGTACCGTTACGGCATCGGGGTTATTCAATGCAATCCTTCGAGGTATACCGATAAAGATTGTTGGAGATAAAGGGATTAACGTAGCAGGTAAAGGATATTATCGATTAATGGTTCGAAAAGATCTTGTGGATGAAATAAAAGACTTTGAGGATTTAAGGGGACGTAAACTGGCTGTAGTGGGTACTGCCTCTCTTGATGAAATTGCTCTGGATCGGGTCTTGAATCAAGGTGGGATGACAACAAATGATGTAGATTTGCAGGTTATCAGAAGCTTTCCTGACATTGTAGCAGCAATGAGCAACAAAAGCATCGACGGAGGCATGATTATTGAACCATTTGTAGCTGCCGCTATTGCCAATGATATAGCGGATCCTTGGAAAGACCCTTCAGAGTATGACCCCGATGCTCAAACCGCACTTTTGGTTTATGGAAAGAGTATGCTTGATCAGCCGGAAGTGGCGAACCGCTTCATGGTGGCCTATGTCAAAGCCTTACGGGATTATAATGATGCCTTCTTTAAAAACATAAACAAAAACGAAATGATATCAATACTTGCAAAGTATTCTGTTGTGAAAGAAAAAGAACTTTACGAAAAAATGTTTCCAGTCGGTCTCAACCCAGATGGTTTTGTAAGAATGAAAGGTGTCCAGATGGATCTTGACTGGTACATGCAAAGAGATTTGTTAAAAGGAGAATTAAAGGCCAAAGATGTGGTGGATAATAGTTTCGCAGAATATGCCGTAAAAATATTGGGTACCTATCCAAAATAGGCAACATCTGTGGCCGAAAATCGAATACCGATTTTCGGCCACCTTAATGGAAAGGGGAGGGATGTCATGAGTTTGCTGGAAGAACGGATTCAGGAAACCCTTGGGCGGATTATTATCAAGGAAGAAAATGGCGAATCTCAGACGGCTTTGCTTGATAAGGCATTTGTATTAAAAGTTATGGCTTTTTTATCCCCGTCACTGCTTTTGTTGTTGTGGGAGATATTCGCAAGATTGGGGCTGATTGATGTTCGGTTGTTTTCAAGTCCTGTTATGATTTTCAATACCATGCTACCGATGCTTTATTCCGGGGAGCTTGTGTATCATACCTTTATCAGTGCTCAAAGAATACTGCTGGGATTCATGACAGGAGCTGTGCCGGGGGTAATTCTAGGGCTTTCCATGGGTCTTTTTCCGCCGGTTAGAGCCAGTCTTATGCCGATGGTAGCAGCTACCTTCCCCATTCCTAAACTGGCAATTATGCCACTGATTCTTATAGTTTTCGGTTTAGGTGAGGCTTCAAAGATATTCACCATAGCTATCGGTGTTTTCTATCTGGTCTTAATAAACAC
>CAZFME010000119.1:0-6307 GCA_964520055.1 uncultured Clostridia bacterium | reverse complement strand
CGAGAGTTTTTAAATGTTCCATAGACCCATAAAGACTGGTTATTATTTGCCACTCGTTTTTATCGTAGAAATCACATTGATTTTTGCCAAAACTTTTTGCCACTTCTAATGTATATCTTGCTGCCATTTCAATATCAACTTCATGAGATGCACCTGTAGCACAACCGGGTACCATTGTCTCCGTTGTTATAGCTACACCTACTACTGGACTTGATGTGGCGGTACAAGGTTGAACAATACTGTTTATATGATATAACCCGTTCCCATAAGGGGTTATATCCTGAGTTGTAATTGGCAATACCTGCGTCGGTCTGCCTGTAACAATTTCCATAATACGTAATAGCGAATCACTGACTTTGAGTATATAACCGTCTTTTATTGTAGGCGTAATTGCAAAACCCTTAAAGTTCAATATTCGGTTGCCCTTAGTCGTGTCTATGGAAATAATAGCATCCATGTAGGGGACAACTTCCATTTTGTTCATTACCTGCATATCCACAGGAGAACCCATGAATGCTACCGGTTGGTGGGGTTCTATCGGCGCATTTGGACAAATGTGAGTAGCTATTATGACATCTCCGTCAAGTATATCTCCCTTCTGCTTCATATCACCAAGCTTTAATGCACAGGACAATGCTGCAGCGGCTCCATCTCCGTCAGACACAAATCCTATCATTTCAGGTCTTGCGCCTATGCCGCCAAGGCGACCGATAATTCCAAGAGTTTGAGCCTTCCCCCCTACACTTTTCCCATTTCTTCCTTTTACATTTATCTTGATAAAATCGGTTTTGCTCTTTTCTCCCCAAACTTCTTCCACAACTATATCATCAAGTCCTCTACCGGATAAAAATGTTTTAACAATTTCACCGCTGATGTTGGAATTATCCAGTAGTTCCATTATTTCAATTACTTGCTTCAACATGTTTCCTCGCCCCGATTCTTTTATAATTCTAAAAAAACCGATAACTCATAAGCAAACCCGCAGCTAAGACCGGGTCTATTACATTCACTTTATGAGTCTTTTTTATCATATCCGCAAATCCTATGGTAGACATACCCGTACAGGCCAATGCTATGGTATCGCACCCTTTTTCGGTTAACCTTTCTACTGCCTCCAAAGAGCTTCTTTTACCTTCTTCTGTCAACAGATCCAAAGTCTTATTGACCCCTGTCGGCCTTACACAGCTAATCAAATTATCCCCGAGGATTTTTACCATCGTCTGGGAGGCATTTTGCGTTATCATTAAAATTCCTATTTTGTTGCTTATTCCCAGTGCGAAAGTTGCGCAGCAAGAACCTGCACCTATTACTGGGATACTAAGTATCTGTCTGGTATTTCTTAGTGCTGGATCATTGGCACAACTTATAAAAACTATGTCTGCATATTCTTTTTCAAATTGTTTGGCAAGTTCAACAATCTTAGGTATGGCCATTTTTTCGGTATTTTCATCATAAATACCTTCTGGTTGATTCGGTATGCATCTTGTTGTTATTTGTAAATTTGAGAAATACTTCATCAGCTTTTTTTCATGTGCATATAATATGTCTTTATCATCAGTTGTAAGAACCCTGATTAGACCCACTTTGGTTTTTTTCATGCAGTTTCTCCTCATGTATGTACTAATTTTGGAAGGCGGGCAATATAGCCCGCCGTTTTATTGTATCTAACATATAGGCTTGTAAGTGTCTATTCTTCTGTCTTTCAGATACGGCACTGATTTCCTGAATTCAAACACATCATCCAAATCTATTTCAACAACCTGCATCTGTTCCACATCCAAATCTGCATCAAGAAGTATCTTGCCCCTTGGATTGGCAAGCTTGTTATTGCCGAACATATGAAGTTCCCTTTCCTTCCCTACCCTGTTAATTCCAGCGACAAAACAGGCATTCTCAAGCGCTCGGGATTTAAAATAAATGTCCCACATATCCTTGTCCCATATTGGAAAAGCCGATGGGCATAAAATGAGCTCAGCACCACGCAGGGCTAATACGCGGGAAGCCTCAGGAAACCCTCCGTCGTAGCAAATTATTATTCCAATCTTGCCAAAATCCATGTCAAAAACTGGGTATTCATCTCCCGCTCTAAAATAAAACCTGTCACCAGCCCATAAATGTACTTTGTCGAATGTACCCAATACTTTGCCTTTTCTCCCTATAACAACAGCGCTGTTATAAATAACACCAGGCATCTCTTTCTGAACGGCTATAGGTGCAACTATGTTGATATTGTAGTTTTTGGCAGCTTCGCAAAACGTGGTTACTGTTTCGCCTTCCAAAGTTTCGGCAAGGTCATAATAATTTTTTCCAATCATATCTGCATTGTAGCCTGTCGTAAACAATTCGGGAAAAGCTATTAAATCGGCACTCTGATTTGATGCGTCTTTAATAAATTCAAGCCCTTTTACTACATTTGCCTTTACATCCATCATCTTACTCTCAAATTGGACAAGTGCCAATTTGATATTTCGCAATTCAACCACCTCTTTATTGTCATAATCATTTAGTATTTGATAACGGCAGATTTGGATTTGGTCATTACTATACCTACATATTGGATTATGGCAGATGCGAGAAAACCATCCAAAGCGGGAACGGTCGTAAATGAAACTGTTTCACCGCTAGTTATGAACGACACAGCAGAACCTATAATCCAAGATAAAATTGAAACATAGCGCAGGTCTACCAACCTATCAAGATATTGAACCTGGTAATAATCTTTATAAAACAGATAGTAATCTACTGCCATCACGCCGCCCATAGGCGGTATTAAGACTCCCAAGGTAATCAACCAAGGAATAAATCTATCATATATTCCTAGCAATGCGAGAATTATTCCAAGAACTCCGGAGATTACTGTAAGCTGCCATTTCTCCAGTTTCTTAAATACAACGGCAAAACCAAGTGCCGAACAGTAAAGATTATTATCATTTGATGTCCACTGGGCTAAAAGTAATACAATCAAAGCGGTTAATCCCCATCCCAGTCTTAACATTATATCTACAAGGTCCCAAGTGCCTGCTGCTTGAGCCATAACCGCACCTATAAGCATAATAAGTGGCACTACAATTGCAAATGCCAATAAAGCAGCACCCGCGGTGTCTCTGGGAGTTTTTGCATATCTGGAAACATCGGGTGCTACAACTGCTCCTACAATAAATGAACTAATAACCATAGAAATACCTAATCCAAGCGATATTGGTTCGCCTGCACGTTCAAATGCCATAATGTCTGCCAGTGTATAGACCTGTAATACCTTCCAAACAGAACCTGCCATTAATACGAGCAGTAAGGGCACTGCTAACTTGCTCAAAAAATCAAGGCCGCGATACCCTATAGTTGCCGTTAAAATCATGCACAAACCACCAAAAATCATTAAGAACTTTACATTTGCGCTTCCACCCGTTGCAATATTCCACGCAGCTGCAGCAGTATTGCCAAAAAGCCCCAGTTGTACGCCAAACCAGCCATATGAACCAAAAGCTTGAATTAATGCTATAAGTATTACGGCTTTTTCACCAAAAGTAAACCTACTTATCATTGCGGTAGATAGATTTGTTTCTGCTCCTATAATGCCACATAGGGCAGTAACCATAGCCAATACGGCTCCTCCAATAAAAGAAGCAATTATTGATTGTTTAAAAGTAAGTCCTTCACCTAAGGCTCCGCCTGTCATCAGAAGTCCCAGACTTATGCCGACACCAGCCCATATTAAACCCATCGAAAGCCAATCCTTGGTTTGATCCTTAGGTACAGGTTCAACCCCATAATCTTCAAATATCTTATCTAGAGTTTTCTCTGTAGACATAAACTACCTCCTTTTTTTTAATTTTTGTAAATTTTAATTAAAAATGTGAATCTCTTTTCCACACTCGCCTCCTTCTAATAATTAAAATAATTATAATTATATGATTACATTGTACTTCTTTATTGATGCATATTCAATGGATACTTGTCAACAAAAAATATGGGTTTTTATGTACACTGTTGTATAATAAATCTAAAAATATTAAATCCTCTTACAAATATATAAGAGGATTTCAGGAAAAACTTTTACCTATCATGTTTATATTTATTGATTAGTTCATAAAGAGATATAGCGATGTTATATTTAAACAGTTCATCATGCGAATCCAGAGAAATATTTGTTATTTTTTTCAATTTATTCATCCGATAAATGAATGTATTTCTATGTAAAAAGAGGCTTTTTGAAGCTTGTGTTAAATTACCGCCATTTTTTACATAAGCATGCAAAGTTTTGATTAAAATTTCGCGTTCTTTTGTTTCTATGACATTAAATGGCTTTAATACATATTCTATGAATTTTTTTGTTTTATCCAGATCACAAATACTGTTAAGGAACACATAATGAATGATATCATCGTAATAAAATTTATCTTTTTTTACATTAAGTTGGTCAATTATACCGATGGCACTCTTTATTTTTTCATATTCCCCTTTTATTTCGTTGAGGTTTTTTATCAGCCGGCTTATGCAAATGGTACAATTCTTAGATAAATCATCGATTATGTTTGTTTTAAACAACAGCTCTTCTAGTTCATCCTTCCAATTTAGGTGTGATTTTACTGTGCAAATAAATATATAATGCCCGTTAATTTCTCCTGATATGATTTTATCGCTGTATACATTCTTTTCTATCTTCACATATTCACTTGCGGGTTTCGTATGATTCAATGCCATTACAACAATTGCAACTGGAGCTTGGGTGTTAAAATAGCCGTTGAGCTGCTTTAGTTTCCGACTTATCTCAGCAGTACTGCTAAAGTCATTGCCAAGGATTTCTCTCAATTTCTCACTGGTCCATCTTTCTTTATTCTGCTTTAACAGTATTTCCTTGAGGAGAGGATGAGTTACTTCAATGTAGGGTATGTCGGAGGGCATCTGTATAATGGGGAGTTCAATTTCATTGGCCTTTTTAATCATTCTGTTCGGAATGGAATCCAAAAAACGATTCAGTTTTATAATTATACCTGAGGCATTATGCTGCGCCAGTTCGATAATGAGTTTTTCCTGTTTGTCAGGATCGTCTTTAATTGCATAACCGGTAGTTAGCAGAAGTACTTCACCTCTGAGCCATTTTGCGATATCTGGCACTTCCAATATGTCCACATAACTTACAATACGATTCAAGCCGCCCATACCTGCAATAATCTTACTCTCTTTTAATCTTCCTATTGTTAAAGCCTCTTTTACAGTTATCCCATATAATCATCTCCTGACATGGACTATGAAACTGCCGTTGCATTTTTTATCTTTGGCTATATTTTTATTATACTAAAGATATTAACCGAACTAAAGCCTTTCATTGAGTATAAAAAAAATGGTGCAGGTAAACTTTCCCCTGTACCACTTTTTTATTAATACATTGTCTTTTGTTTAAGAATTTCAGTCCACCCACAGCTCCGATAATAAGCGGTGGGAGATAAGCAATGTGATAGATTATTCGAGCCGATGGACCGAAGAGAGAGAGAGATACTTCAAGCTATTTGCCAAATCCTGTTATTCATCAGTGGGATTTTCTTTTTCTATCCTTCTTAGCTGGTCCAGTTTATCTTCTATTGCTTCAAGTTCTTGTTTTAAGAACTTTGCCTCCTGAGAAAGGACCTTAACTTCATTTTCCGGACTATACTCTTCATAATAATCCGGGGCAGGCTCAAAAGGGTAAGCGCCCCTTGCCCAAAAAGGCAGGCCTGTAGCATAATACTGATGTCTATATCCTCGTCCACGGCCATAAAAACCAAGGCCACGGCCTCTTCCTCGGAATCCTCTTCCCATTGGATTGAGATATCCGGGCACCGGAAAACCTGCACAAAAACCCGCACCACGACCAGTCATAGGACCGTATCCGACAGGACCTGTTCCATCTCCTCTAGGCATGATTTCACCTCCTTTCCAGTTTTTTAACGGTTCGATTGTCTATTGAGAATAGATCTTTATCTAACGCTTTTATTTTCAGTTTTTCATTATTCTCATCATATATACATAATTTATAGGCTGGGAATCTTATTTAAATAAATCTCAGAAATCTCTCCGAGAAACATTGATCCCTGAATGCGAAGGGACCGTTTTACTTATTTTTTCAAGAAGCCCCCTGTTGAGCTTTTCAATATTCTCTTTTACTGATGCAGCTACGCCATGGTATATTTCTATATTTGCAGCCACTAGGACATTCATGGCATTTGGTCCAATATTGCCCGTTATTACTGCTTGAACCCCCTTATCAACCATAAGTTGGCCTGAGGTAATCCCCGCTCCGCCACCCGAAGCAGCTGCAGTATTTTCAACA
>CAZFME010000118.1:0-6328 GCA_964520055.1 uncultured Clostridia bacterium | reverse complement strand
TTTATGACAGGGCATTAGGAGTCACATATCTTCACGGTCTATGGGAAGCCATTGATAAAATGAGTAAATAATGTAGCTTGTGTATTTTTTATTCTGATAAAATGGCACTACGTGGAGGCTCAAATGAAAAGAAAGATATTAATTACTCCTAAATCATTCTTTCGAGCAAAAAATAAGGCTGATGAGATTTTCAGCCAATACGAACTAGATATAATAGAAAACAATACTGGTAAAACCTTAACGAAACAACAAATGATTGACCTATGCTCAGATGTTGACGGTGTAATTGTAGGTCTTGATTCAATGGATGAAGAAGTACTTAGGAGTGCACGCAAATTAAAGGCAATATCCAAGTACGGTGTTGGCCTTGACAATATAGATTTAAAGGTTGCAGAAGAATTAGGAATAAAAGTAAGAATAGCAGAAGGTACCAATACACGCTCGGTAGCAGAATTGACAATAGCTTTGTTTTTTGCACTGTCAAGAAACATACCGAAAGCTGTTACAGATGTAAAAGGCGGTAAATGGGATCGAAATATAGGGTCTGAAGTTCGTGGAAAAACAGTTGGAATAATAGGTTTTGGTGATATTGGCCGAGAAGTTGCAAAAATGTCGGTAGGCCTAGAAATGACAATAATGGCTCATGATCCATATTTTAATGATATGAAATTAGCAAAAACAATGAACGTAAAGATGACCAGCATAGCAGAGATACTAGAAAAAGCTGATTTTGTAACACTTCATCTTCCATTAAATAAAGAAACAAATAAAATTATTAACAGTGAAACTTTAGGTAAAATGAAACAAATAGCCTACCTGGTTAACACAGCTAGAGGCGAGCTGGTAGATGAAGATGCATTGTATGATGTGCTAAAAAATAGTACTATAGCCGGTGCGGCTCAAGATGTATTCTCCCAAGAACCACCGAACAAACAAAATAAGCTATTATCACTTAGTAACTTCATTCTTACACCACACATAGGAGCATATACTAACGAAGCAACCGAACGGATGGTTACAACTTCAGCGAAAAATCTAATTGAAATGTTATTTTAGGAAATTATAGAAAAGGGGCAATAATAGAATAATTATATATATGTTGATAAACGAATATGGGATTACAGAATTATTCTTCACAATATCAAGGAGCGATATTTATTGAATATTTTAGCTTTAGAAACCAGTACTTCCGCTTCAAAGGCGGCGATATACTCCAGCGAAAAAGGTCTGATGAAAGTTGTGAGCATCCCATATGATGAAAGCATCAGCGACATAATAACTCAAGATGCTGAGGGTGTTTATAACTCAATAATAAAGGGAATTAAGGAAATATTAAACACACATGCATGTAAAATCGATGCAATTGGTCTTAGCGGCATATGGCATAGCCTTTTACTAATGGACAAACACAGGAAACCCATAACCCCTATATTTACTTGGGCAGATACCCGCCCTGCCGAAACGGTGGCAAAATATCGGCAAGATGAAAAACTTTGGAATCATTTTTATAATAAAACCGGTTGTGCCATCCACAGCATATACCCTCTGTGGAAAATCATTCATATAAAAGAAAGCCAGCCCCACATATTTTCAAAAACAGCTTATATCACATCACAGCTGGAATATGTCTTTGAGCAATTAACCGGGAAAATCATTGAGTCAAAGACTATCGCTTCCGGCACAGGGATGTTTAATATTCATACATTAGACTGGGATGACGACATATTAAGCTTTGCAGGTATTAATCGATCAATGTTATGTGAATTACATGAACCCACATATTCAGCACCCTTAAAAGACAGTTTGGCTGAATATCTTGGCTTAAAAAAAGGCCTGCTGGTAATTATCGGAGGAGCTGACGGTGCTTTAAACCAAGTGGGAGCAGGAGCTTTAAAAACAGGCATCATGACAATATCCGTTGGAACCAGCGGTGCACTGCGCTTAGCTTACGACGAGCCAGTACTACCTGAAAGCACTTCCACTTGGTGCTACTATGCCTTAAATGGAAAGCGGCTGGCCGGTGCAGCCACATCAGGAGCCGGTAATTGCCTGGAGTGGCTCAAAAAAAAGGCATACAAAGACAGCAGCTTTAACTATAAACAACTAGATGAAAGAGCATCAAAATCAGATATAGAAAATGCCCCTGTATTCTTACCCTTTTTATATGGTGAAAGAAACCCAGGTTGGCAAGACAGTAGAAAGGCATGCTTTATGGGTCTGAAAAGCCATCATGAAATCGGCGATTTATTCCATGCAGTATTGGAAGGTGTATTGTTTAACCTTTATCAATGCTATAAAGCATTAACCCAAATTACCGGAGAGCCTAAAGAAATACGAATTTCCGGTGGAATAGAAAACTCCCCATTCTGGCTCCAAATGTCTGCAGATATTTTTGGTCGTGATATCATCACATCGGGTATGGAACACATGTCTACAGTTGGGGCTGCAGTATTGGCCCTTAATGCAATAGGTGATATCAAAAACATAGAAAGATACGAACCGGGATATGGCAAAACATATACACCAAATGCAAAAATAAGTAACATTTACAACAAAAGATATAAGCTATATCTTAAATACTACCAGATAACCAGCGAAAAGAGGTGAACAATGAACAATATAATCATAAAATCCGATAATATAAGTGACTTACAGATAAAAAATGCTTTACATAAATCTATATCGAATCTAAATAAAGAAATAAAAAAAGTATTACTATTGCCGCCGGACTTTACCCGATTTCATTCACAAGCCGGAAAAATAACTGCAATGTATTATGATATGTTAAAAGATACATGCCATGTAGATATAATGCCTGCAATTGGTACACACATGCCTATGACCGATACGGAAATAGATAAGATGTATGGTAAAGATATCCCCAAAGAAAGGTTTATAGTACATGATTGGAAAAACGATATTGTAAAAATAGGGGAAGTACCAGAAACCTATGTAAAGGAAGTTTCAGAAGAGTTATTAGATTTTTTCATAGATGTAGAAGTAAATCGCCGGCTGGTAAATTCAGAGTATGATTTAATTATATCTATTGGCCAGGTAGTGCCACATGAAGTAGTAGGTATGGCAAATTACAATAAAAATATATTTGTAGGTTGTGGTGGAAAACACATGATAAATAGCTCTCATTATTTAGGAGCTGTATATGGTCTTGAAAGACTTATGGGGAAAGATCATTCCCCTGTCCGCAAGGTATACGATTATGCTGAAAATAACTTTTTAACAAATATTCCCTTAATGTATGTTTTTACCGTCATATCACAAAATCAAGGAAAAAACCGATTATCAGGACTTTTTATAGGAAGAGAAAGAAAAGTCTTTGAAGAAGCAGTTAAACTAAGTCAAGATAGGAATATAACCTTTTTGAAAAAGCCCCTTAAAAAAATGGTAGTTTATCTAGAAACGGAGGAATTTAAGAGTACATGGGTAGGGAATAAGGCTATTTACAGAAGTCGAATGGCTATAGCGGATGATGGACATTTGATTATAATAGCCCCTGGTGTCAGACAATTTGGGGAAGATAAAGGTATTGACCGCTTAATAAGAAAATACGGGTATGTAGGCAGAAACAAGATACTTTCTTTAACACGTGAACACGAAGACCTTCAGAACAATCTATCTTGCGCAGCTCATTTAATCCATGGTTCATCAGATGGTAGATTTAAAATTACTTATGCAACTGATAAATTAACAAAAGAAGAAGTTCAAGGTGTAGGCTTTGAATATATACCTCTTACGGAGATCCTTAAGATATACGATACTAGTAAGCTAAAAACCGGATTTAACACTCTAGAAAGTGGTGAAGAAATATTCTACATTAGCAATCCGGCACTTGGATTATGGGCTGATGAGTGCAAATTTTAAGTTTGCCTAGCAGGAAGGATGATAATATGAACAAATCGGATATTGGCCTGATAGGCCTTGCTGTTATGGGCCAAAATCTAGCACTAAATATAGCAAGAAATGGGTATCAAATTTCCGTTTACAACAGAACTTCTAAAAAAACCAAAGATTTTCTAGAGACATCAGCTAAAGACAAAAGCGGTATCAAAGGTGTTTATTCATTAGGAGAGTTGATAGCAACACTTAAAAGACCTCGCAAGATAATGCTAATGGTCAAAGCCGGAGCCGCAGTGGATGCTGTAATAGCTCAATTAGTACCTCTGATGGAAGAGGGAGATATTTTCATAGATGGAGGTAACTCGTACTTTAAAGATACAATGCGCAGAGCAAAGGAACTTGAACAAAAAGGAATACACTTCATGGGTGTAGGAGTATCCGGTGGTGAAGAAGGAGCACTAAAGGGCCCAAGCATCATGCCCGGTGGATCAAAGGACGCCTGGCGGCAAATATCCGAGGTTTTCACGAATATATCTGCAAAGACACCTGATGGAGTGCCCTGCTGTGATTATATAGGACCTGACGGTGCAGGTCATTTCGTAAAAATGACTCATAATGGTATAGAATACAGTGATATGCAGCTTATCAGTGAAGCCTATTTCATTATGAAAGAGCTGCTTGGTATGGCTGCTTTAGAAATGAAAGAAATCTTTGCTACATGGAATCAAGGTGAACTTAACTCATATCTGATAGAAATAACCGCTGATATTTTAGGGAAAGTGGATGACGAAACAGGTAAGCCTCTAATAGACGTTATACTTGATAGGGCAGGTCAAAAAGGCACCGGAAAATGGACATCTCAGGAGGCTTTAGACCTTGGAACCTCAGCACCTACCATAGCCGAAGCGGTGTTTGCAAGATATATGTCTGCTGCTAAAGATGAGCGAGTCCAAGCATCTAAAGTATTAAAAGGGCCAATTACATCATTTGAAAGTGATAAGAGCCAATTTATAGAAGATATAAGAAAAGCCTTGTATGCATCCAAAATCTGTTCTTACGCCCAGGGATTTCAGCTGATGACTCAGGCCTCAGAGTCATATTATTGGAATTTGAAACTAGGTGATATAGCACTGCTTTGGAGGGGAGGCTGTATAATCAGAGCACAGTTTTTAGATAAAATAAAACAGGCATATGATGAAAACCCTAATCTAAATAACCTATTACTTGCACCGTATTTTAAGCAGAGTATAGAAAACTGCCAAGTGGCCTGGCGCCGTGTAATAAGCACAGCAGCCTTAAACGGAATTCCTGTACCTTCCTTTAGCTCAGCACTGGCGTATTACGATTCCTACCGCACACATACATTACCTGCCAATTTAATTCAGGCACAACGGGATTATTTTGGTGCACATACCTATGAGAGAATAGACAAGGAAGGGATTTTTCATACGATTTGGATGTAAAGGACGGGATTAACCGTCTAATGCATAAATATTAGAAGTGTTATTTAATGTAACAGAACAAAGATAACATTTTCTCACTTAAGTTAGGGTAAAATCTTGATTAGTTTGACAAATATACGAAGTTGTTGTAAACTTAAATTATAATTCAAGAAGGCGAAGCCTCACTTTTCACAAGTGGGGTAGAGGCGCAATACTTAACAATCCATAGTGAAGCTTGAGAGTGAAGCGATGAAACTGGGGAGAAGGAAGTGTTGCCGAAGCAAATAATATTCTCTCGTGTTATTTGCTGGGCCTGCAGTTAAGAGCTGTAGGACTGTCTCAATAAACATCCCGGTTTATTGAGTTGAGCTATCTCAATTGGGAAGAGTGGAGGAATTTGGGTAAAACCTAGATATTAAGACCCGAGTTCATCTCGGGTCTTTTTTATTTGTCATCCTGAATGAAATGAAGGATCTTTTTCCCTTAATTTAAATTAAAAAAGGAGTGTATTAGTAATGAACAAAAAAGTATTACTATCAGTAGCAATATTTTTATCAATAATCCTGCTACTGGCAGGGTGTGGTTCAAGTAACAATTCACAAAATGCAAATTCACCGGAGGTGGGGGATACACCGAAAGGTAAAACATTTAAAGTAGGACTTGAATGTGATTATCCGCCGTTTAACTGGACTCAACTTGATGATTCCAATGGTGCAGTGCCAATAGATGGTTGTGCCGAATATGCAGCAGGATATGATGTAGAAATTGCTAAAAGGATCGCCGATGGCTTGGGAAGAGAACTGGTTATTGTCAAAACTGAATGGTCTGGTCTTTTGCCCGCATTAACTTCCGGTAAAATTGATGCGATTATCGCAGGTATGTCACCTACGGCGGAGCGCAAAGAAAGCATAGATTTCTCGGCCAATTACTATAAATCAGATTTGGTTATGGTTGTTAAAAGAGGAGGAAAGTATGCAGAAGCTACATCCATTCAAGATTTTAAAGGTGCAAAAATAACTGCTCAAATAAGC
>CAZFME010000117.1:3358-6407 GCA_964520055.1 uncultured Clostridia bacterium | reverse complement strand
AATCCAGAAAAAAGGGTGGAGTTACACTTACATACGCGATACAGTTCTTTGGACGCCCTATGTTCACCCACAGAAGTGCTTAAAATAGCTAAAAAATGGGGACATAAAACTGTTGCCTTTACAGATCACGGTGTATTGCAAGCTTTCCCAGAAATATATAAGGCTTCAAAAAAAATTGGCATAAAACCTATTTATGGTCTTGAAGCATATATATTTGATGATGAGAGTCCTGTAATGATATTACCTCCTGATAAACCTATAAAAGATGTAACTTTTGTAGTTGTAGATATTGAAACAACGGGACTTTGCTTTGATGATGATGAGATTATAGAAATCGGTGCTGTGAAAATCCTTAACTATGAGATTGTGGATAGGTTCAGTGGTTTTATAAAACCGAAAAGACCTATTCCAACCAATATTATAAATTTGACGGGTATAACCAATGAGACGGTCAAGTCTGCCCCACCCATTGAACGGGTACTCCCTGCCTTTATGGAATTTTTGGATGATGGGGTATTTGTAGCTCACAATGCTGAATTCGATGCAGGCTTTATTCGCAGAGAAGCATCCAGACTCGGAATTTCATTTGATAATAAAATATTAGACACTTTAGCCTTATCACGTATAGTTTTTTTCAAATTAAAAAACCACCGATTGAATACTTTGGCAAAAGAACTAAATATAAAAATGGGATCTCACCACAGAGCGGTTGATGATGCCAATACGGATGCCCTTATTTTACAGGAGCTCTTAATAAGGGTAAATGAAGCAGGTATAAGCAATCTTTCTCAAATTAATGATATTTATAAATCACGAAAAGGTGTGACAAACTTAAGTTCATATCATGCTACAATCCTTGTAAAAAACAGTACGGGTTTAAGGAATTTATATAAACTTGTATCTGCGGCACATTTGGAATATTATTACAGGCACCCACGAATACCCAAGTCTTTACTTCAAGCTCATAGAGAAGGCTTATTGGTTGGGAGCGGATGTCAGGCAGGTGAACTATTTCAAAGTCTGCTGCATTTTAGTAGTCATGAAAAGATAGAAAAAATATTAGATTTTTATGATTTTCTAGAAATTCAGCCGTTGCATAACAATGCGTTTTTAATAGATAGTGAGCTCGTAAGCGGAATGGAAAGGCTCAGAGAGTTGAATCGCAAAATATACAGCTTAGGGAAAGACTTAAAAAAACCTGTAGTAATGACAGGTGACGTGCACTTTGCAAATCCCGAGGATGAAATATTCAGAAAGATACTCTTAAATGCCCAAAGGTTTCAGGATGCCGATAAGGAATCAAAGCTGTACTTTAGAACTACTAATGAAATGTTGAATGAATGTGAGTATCTGGGAGCAGATATAGCGGATGAAGTTGTTATAAAAAATCCGAATATCATAGCCGATGAGGTGGAAAAAGATGTAAAACCATTTCCTGATGAGCTATATCCGCCTAAAATTCATGGTGCCGAGCAGGAAATTATAGACATGACTTATCAGCAAGCTAGGGCTCTATATGGCGATAAATTACCTTCTATTGTTGAATCAAGAATACAGCGCGAATTGGATTCCATTGTAAACAATGGTTACGCTGTTATATATCTTATAGCTCATAAATTGGTGAAAAAGTCCATAGAAGATGGTTATCTCGTAGGATCCAGGGGATCGGTAGGTTCTTCACTGGTTGCCACCATGTGTAAAATAACGGAAGTCAATCCATTACCGGCCCATTATTTATGCCTCAAATGCCGAACAGCAATATTTGAAAAGGGTAGAGAGGGAATTGTAGGACCGGATCTACCTGATAAAGATTGTCCGAAGTGTGGCAGTCCGATGAACAAAGAGGGTTTTAATATTCCTTTTGAGGTATTTATGGGCTTTGAAGGAGATAAAGTTCCAGATATTGATTTGAACTTTTCCGGAGAATATCAGTCATCAGCTCATAAATACACAGAAGAATTATTCGGAAAACATCATGTGTTTAGAGCAGGTACTATTTCCACCGTGGCACAAAAGACGGCCTTTGGTTTTGTGAAATCATATTTGGAAGAAAAAAGGATGGATGTACCAAGCATTGAAGTCAATCGACTTGCTGCAGGCATTACCGGAGTAAAAAGAACAACAGGTCAACATCCCGGGGGACTTATAGTAGTTCCGAAAGATAAACAGATTTATGAATTTACACCGATTCAACATCCTGCCGATGATAAACGCTCCGGAGTTATTACCACACATTTCGAATATCACTCCATCAGTGATCGTTTGTTAAAACTTGATTTATTAGGTCATGATGATCCAACAGTAATTAAAATGTTGGAGGAGGAAACGGGTATCAATGCAAGAGAGATACCTTTAGATGATACCAAAACCATGGAACTATTCTCATCGCTTAAGTCCTTAAATTTAGATTCGAAAGCTTTAGGAACCACAGTAGGGACATTAGGAGTTCCAGAGTTTGGAACAAGATTTGTCAGACAGATGCTTGAAGATACACGCCCAACTTCTTTTTCAGAATTAGTTAGAATAAGCGGTTTATCACATGGCACTGATGTGTGGCTAAATAATGCACAGGATATTATAAAAAATAATATTGTAACATTAAAAGACGTAATTGCTACCAGAGATGATATAATGATCTATCTAATAAACAAGGGAATAAATCCGAAAACGGCCTTTAGCATTATGGAAGATGTAAGAAGAGGAGGGGGCCTGAGACCGGAGCATGAAAATCTTTTGATGAAGAATAATAGAGTAGACTCATGGTTTATTGAATCCTGTAAAAAAATAAAATACCTTTTTCCCAAAGCTCATGCTGTAGCCTATGTAGTGATGGCTTTTCGGATTGCATATTTTAAGGTACATTACCCAGAAGCCTTTTATGCCACTTATTTTACTGTTAGAGCCGACGACTTTGATGCCGAACTGATTTTGCAGGGACCGAAAAAAATCAAAGCAGTAATGATTGAAATTGAACAGAAAGACAAAGAAGCCTCTGCTAAAGAAAAAAACCTTTTTACCATTTTAGAAGTAGCTGGTGAAATGTACATGA
>CAZFME010000117.1:0-3348 GCA_964520055.1 uncultured Clostridia bacterium | reverse complement strand
GAGGGGTATTCAATTTGTTCCAATAGATTTATACAAATCTGATGTAAAAAGATTCAAAATAACAAAAGACGGCATACTACCACCCATATCCGGATTGCAAGGATTAGGGATTACAGCGGCTCAGAATATTATAAAAGAAAGAAACAAAGGAAAATTTACCTCAATTGAGGATCTGCAGCGGCGGACGAGGATAACCAAGAATGTGGTCCAGATATTAAGGCGAAACGGAATATTGAGAGACCTTCAGGAAACCGATCAATTAAGTCTTTTTTAGTTGCATTCAATATGTCGCTGTGTTATAATTTAGAAGGTAATAGTAGGACATTGCTTGTGGGGTACGATATAGAGTGGGTAAATTCCCACTCTTTAATATTATAAAGTGGATTTTTACTCGTTAAAATATTCCATTAACTATGTGTCACAAAGGCCTATCGAATTGAACATACATAAAAGTTTTATAGGAGTGATACTGCTGTGTTGAAGAAGGGTGACCTGTTAAAAAAAATGTGGGATTTAGGCCATGAAATTATGGAATTGAAGGGATTTGAATTAATTGATGTGGAATTTGTGAAAGAATCGGGAAATTGGTATTTAAGATACTATGTTGATAAACCCGGCGGAATAACTCTGGACGACTGTCAATCAATAAGTGTAGAGCTGAGTCGACTGCTCGATATTACAGACCCGATACCGTATAGTTATATTTTGGAGGTATCTTCGCCCGGTATAGAGAGACCGCTTAAGAAAGACAAGGATTTTTCAAGTTCTATCGGTTCTTTGGTTGAAATCAAAACTTTTGAAAAAATAGCAGGTAAAAAAGTTTTTACCGGGATATTAGAGGATTTTTCTGACGATATTGTTACTATAAAGAACGGACAAAGTTACTTAATCCCTAAAGAAAAAATATCCATGGCTAAATTGAAATTTAGATGGAATGAGGAGTGAAAATGAATATAGAATTTATCGAAGCATTGGCACAAATAGAAAAAGAAAAGGGAATTTCAAGAGAGATTTTGTTGGATGCCCTGGAAGCATCACTGATATCGGCATACAAAAAAAATTACGGTTCTTCCCAAAATGTGTCTGTCAACATTAACAAAGATACCGGAGAAGTTAAGGTGTATTCCAAAAAGATAGTTACAGATGAAGTGAAAGACTCACTTCTTGAAATTGATATTAATGAAGCATATTCATTTAACCCTACTGCCAAAATCGGTGATATTATTACAAAAGAAGTAACTCCGAAAAAATTCGGCAGAATAGCCGCACAAACAGCAAAACAAGTTGTTATGCAAAGAATACGAGAGGCCGAAAGGAACTTAATATT
Source organism: uncultured Clostridia bacterium (assembly GCA_964520055.1). Classification (GTDB taxonomy): domain Bacteria; phylum Bacillota; class Thermosediminibacteria; order Thermosediminibacterales; family Tepidanaerobacteraceae; genus DUNY01. Next base: position 2,021 of record CAZFME010000117.1, on the reverse strand, counting down.
TGAAGAGTATTCCGGTAGAGAGACCGATATAGTTACTGGCATAATTCAAAGATTTGACAAAAAAAATGTTATAATAGATTTAGGTAAAACTGAAGTTATTCTTCCGGTTGGTGAACAGATAACTTCAGAAGAGTATGCTCAAGGTAACAGGATAAAAGTTTATATTTTAGAAGTTAAAAAAACTACTAAAGGTCCTCAAATAACCGTTTCACGGTCCCACCCTGGGCTTGTAAAAAGGCTGTTTGAGTTAGAAGTACCAGAAATTTATGAAGGTCTTGTGGAGATTAAAGGGATATCTCGGGAAGCCGGTTCCAGAACAAAAATAGCCGTTCACTCGAAAAATGAAAATGTAGACCCAGTGGGTGCTTGTGTTGGGCCTAAGGGGTCAAGGGTGCAATCAATTGTAGACGAACTTCATGGAGAGAAGATTGATATAATTAAGTGGGATAAAGACACATCTGAATTTATCTCAAATGCCCTAAGCCCCGCAAAAGTATTAAATGTTATTGTGGAAGAGAATACTAAGATAGCTAGGGTTACCGTATCAGAAAACCAACTATCACTGGCCATTGGCAAAGAAGGTCAAAATGCAAGACTTGGTGCTAGATTAACCGGATGGAAGATTGACATAAAAAGCCAGAACAGTTTTCATGTCAATGACAATCCAAGAGGGGATGAAAGTGAGACGTAAGAAAATACCAATGCGGATGTGTATTGGATGTAAGGAAATGAAACCTAAAAAAGAGCTGATAAGGATAGTTCGTACTGTTGATGGCACAATTGAAATAGATCCTACAGGTAAAAAATCCGGTCGGGGAGCATATATTTGCAAAAACGATCGGTGTATTGAAACAGCTACAAAAGAGAACCGACTTTCTAAAGCCTTGGACTTTCAAATAACAAAAGAAATGGCTCTAAGTATCAAAAAGGAGTTATCTAGTTCATGAGATCCGATGATGTCTTTTCCCTATTAGGCATTACCCAAAAGGCTAGAAAGTTAATATCAGGTCAAGACAGTGTCGAAAGGGGTGTTAATGCCAAAAAGGTCTTTTTAATAATAGTCGCTAAAGACACATCAAAAAATACCAGAAAAAAAATGAAGAATTTAAGTGCCCGAAAAAACGTACCCATGTTTTTTTGGGGGCAGTCTGGTGAGTTAGGCAGAGCCATAGGTAATGAACAAAGAAAGGTGATTGGTATTACTGATAAAGGTATTGCAAAAGAATTATCCAGACGCATTAATCTTTTAACGGGGGTGGGGGATATTGACGAAATTACGCGTATATGAACTAGCCAAGCAAGTAGGAATTTCAAGCAAAAAACTTGTTAGCATTTTGAAAGATTTGGATATAAGTGTAAAAAGCCACATGAACACTATTGACAGTGAAACGGCAAAACTGGTAAAGGATCTCATTGAGGAAGAATCAGGAAAAGGTAAACAGAAGTCTGTACAGGAGCATGACATCGATAAAAGCGGACAGGCAGAGAAAAAACAAAAGAAGGAAAAAGAAATTCAACAAAAAGTAATAACCATTTCTAACAAAATAAGTGTTAAGGATTTGGGCAACAGTATGGGAATTGAACCGGTCAGAATAATAAAAAAACTCATGGACTATGGTTTAATGGTAAATATTAACGAGGAAATAGATTTTGAATCAGCAAAAAAACTTGCGGGTGAATTTGGATTTGATGTCAATGCTGAAAAAACACAGAGTCAAAGCTTAATAATCAATGAAGAGTGCGATGATCCGAAAGAAATGAAACCTCGCCCTCCGGTGGTTACGGTAATGGGCCATGTAGATCATGGTAAAACATCTTTATTAGATGCTATAAGGCAAACAAATGTAACAACACAAGAGGCTGGTGGTATTACTCAACACATTGGTGCTTCCGAAGTAGAGGTAAACGGGGAAAAAGTTATATTTTTAGATACTCCTGGTCATGAGGCTTTTACATCTTTGCGGGCCCGTGGTGCTAAAGTAACGGATATAGCTATATTGGTAGTTGCGGCTGACGATGGT
>CAZFME010000116.1:0-6943 GCA_964520055.1 uncultured Clostridia bacterium | reverse complement strand
GTGCTTCTGCGGCAGACCTTAAGGATAAGCGAGATTTACTGCTTGACCAGTTATCTAACCTGGTGCAATTTGAGTCCTATGAAGATGAAAACGGAATTTTTACGGTAAACGTAGGCGGTGCTATATTGGTCAAGGGGCCGGACAGTGCCACAATGGAATTTGACACTTCTGTAAAAAATGGAAAAATTACATGGAAAGAATATGGTGCCGATGTGAGGATTTTAAAAGGTGAGTTAAAAGGCCTTATGGAGTTAAGAGATGATAAACTCAACAAGTATACCGATCAATTGGATAAGTTTACAGAAGCTTTTACGGACGAATTTAATGCTATACATGAGAAAGGGTATAATTTGGACGGTGAAACCGGTATAAAGTTCTTTGAATATAAAGATGGTATCTTATCGGTAAATCCCGACATCGTAAAAAATCCTTCAAAAATAGCCGCCGCCCAAGAGCAAAATGGCATTCCCAGTGACAATCGAATTGCTCTGGAATTGGCAGGCTTTAGAAATAAGATTATATCAATAGATGGAAGAAGCTGCACTATTGATGACTATTACGGTGCTCTTGTTTCAAAGATAGGTGTTGATTCACAGGAAGCTACCCGAGCGGCTGACAGTCAGGCTTTCATGGTGAGCCAACTAAACGAGCGTAGGCAAATGACATCCAGTGTCTCCTTAGATGAAGAGATGACGAAGATGATCCAATATCTCCATGGATATAATGCGGCCAGCAGAGTTGTAACCACAATAGATGAAATGCTGGATACAGTAGTCAATCGCATGGGTATAACCGGAAGGTAGGGATAAAATATGAGAATAACTCAATCCATGATAAATGAAAACTTCACACGCAATCTGATGCAAAACTTAAAGCGTTTGGGAGATATAAACGATATGATTTCTTCCAGAAAAAAAATCCGGCGTCCATCGGACGACCCGGTAGGTGCTGCTATGGCCCTTAAACTTCGGCGGCAACTTACTGCTATTGAACAATACAATAGCAATGCCCAGGATGCTTTGACATGGATGAAGGACACCGAAACAGCCTTGGCTAATACAGGTGATATACTTCATCGTTTAAATGAACTTACTATTCAGGCTGCCAATGGCCCTTTTACTGATGATGACCGCGAGAAAATATTATATGAAGTCAGAGAATTAAAAGATCAGATTTTTCAAGAGGCTAATTCAACAAGCATCAACAGATACCTGTTCGGCGGGTACACCACAGATAAAACGCCTTTCATCAAAGACGAAGATACTGGAAAAATTGAAGCAAATACCGCCGAAACCGTCGATGGAGTTATAGAATATAACCTAGGCCATTCAGAACGCATACCTATTAATCTAATTGGCTCCGAAGTGTTTGAAGATATCTTTGCAGCTGTAGAAAAACTGGAGGAAGCCCTTGAGACAAACGACAACAAAGTCATTTCCGGTCAAGTCTTGGAGGATATAAAAAGCTCCATGGGCACAGTTTTAAAATACCGAGCCCAGATAGGTGCCCGCAGCAATCGCCTTGAAGCTACGGTATTAAGATTGGATGCCAATGAGGTTGATTATTTGGAACTGCTTTCAAATACTGAAGATATTGACTTAGCTAGAATGATAACTGAACTGAAAATGGAAGAGAGCGTATACAGAGCCTCCCTCTCAGTAGGAGCAAGAATCATTCAGCCCAGTTTGGTAGATTTTCTAAGATAATCCATATTGCTATGAAAGAACTATTATTGTCATCCTGAGGGAGGCAACGACGGAAGGATCTTAGGATTCTTCGCTGCGCTCAGAATGACACTTCTGTTTATCGGGTGCAGATAGTGCAAGAAAAATCCGACCTATAAAATGGCCGTCATACCTTGACTGCTCCGCAGTCTTAGTTGTATCGGTATGATGATTCTTGACCGCTTTGCATAATAACGCATGTTGTTTCATTATAGGCTATCAAAGATACTTTTTGTGATCTATCGGTTAAAGGGGATTTACACATGCTTATTTACAATCTTGATATCAAATTTGGGTACGGTAGAATAGGTATTGATACATATAAAGGTTTTATCGATCTAACCACGCATATTCAGGAAAGCTTTGATATGAAGACTCAATCACCGGAGCTTTCTGTTACTAATACCTTCCCAATAATTGAAGACGTAGATTGCTCCTACTGTCGGACTGACATGGGCTATCCCCAGCCTTTTGTTGCATCCTCCATGTGGTATAATGAGGCTAAACAGTACGTGATAGAATATATCGGTAGCAAGGCTGCCGGAGGCGATGCCTTAGGTGCCATAGAAAAAGGAATATCCATCGGCGATATAGTAGAGAATGAGTCATTCTCCGAACCGCCTGAAATAAATGTGGATGCAGTGCCTGAAACACCTCCTCGGATCACTTTCAAATATGGTGAAATAAAATCCGATCTGTATCGAGGCAGTGTAAAGGTAAATGTTTCCGACAAACCGGTGACCGTGGACTATGACAGAGCAAGAGTTAATATTTATATGAAAAAAAACCCTTACATAACAATAAAAGCGGTGCCTAAAGGGGAAAATATAGATAGCACTGCATAGGAGCTGTATCATCATGACAATAGAAACTCGTTTTGGAGACCTAGAAGTCGATGAAGAAAAGGTAATTATCTTTACAAACGGTATATTGGGTTTAGAGCAGTATAAAAGATACATCTTGTTGGATCATCCCGGCACTGATGCCATCAAATGGCTGCAGTCCGTAGAAGAGCCTGAAATTGCCCTACCCATTACTAACCCTACGTATTTTTATCCAGACTACACCCCTAAGATTTCCCGGGAAAACCTTCTCCAATTAGATATAAAATCACCGGAAGAGGCAGTTGTGCTGTGTGTTGTAACAATTCCGGGGGATACAAAAAAGATAACGATAAATCTTAAAGCACCGATAATTATCAACACTGCCAAGCGCCTGGCAGACCAACTCATTGCCGAAAACCCTGAATACCAAATCCGACAGCCGTTGAAGTTGAAAAAAGAATCCGGGGACAGGCGGTGTGAATCTTGCTAGTTCTTACAAGAAAGGCAGGGGAAGGCATCTTTATAGGGAAAGATGTTATCATAAAAATATTTGAAATCGAAGGCGATCGGGTCAAAATCGGCATTGAAGCCCCTAAGACCACAAAAGTCCTCAGGCTGGAACTATATGAAGATGTCAGCGGTGAAAACAAAAAAGCCATTGATGTAAGCAAAGATGTCATTGATGAGTTTTTTAAAGGATTATAAAAATAAAAACGGAAGAACCGTAAAAAAGCCTGAAACCGCATATTTGCGGTTTTTTAATGTACTTCCACCACATTCATAACAGGTATGCTATAATAATGTAGTGTATAAAGCAAAATATAGATTTTGAGGTGTGATAGATAATGACTTTAAATTACCAGGATGTAATTACATATATCAAGGAATTTACTTTAGAAGAAAAGAACCTCAACCTTTTTGAGAAAAATTCCTCTACAAAAGTTGAATATGTTGAAATAAATAAAATGAAGATACCTCGCTTTGTAAATGAATTCTGGACATCAAGACAAAGACAGGCATCTCCCTTGCATGAAATATCCTATAGAGCATGCTTTAAACCACAATTGCCACGGTTTTTTATAAAGCTGCTTACTAGAGAGAGTGATATGGTCTATGACCCCTTTTCGGGGAGAGGGACCACAGTAATTGAGGCCGGAATTTTAGGGAGAAATATCGTTTCAAATGACATAAATCCCCTTAGCCGAATCCTTACAATGCCCAGATTTTTTGTCCCCGATATAAAGGTTGTAATCGAAAGACTTGATAAAATTTCCTATGATAAAAGTGCTCGGGCGGATTTAGACCTTTCCATGTTTTATCACCCTGAAACAGAAGCAGAAATAGTATCACTGAAAAATTACTTAAAGCAAAAGAGTTTTGAAAGACAAGAAGATCCATTGGACTCATGGATTAGAATGGTGGCTACAAACCGGTTAACCGGACACTCACCGGGATTTTTTTCAGTATATACCCTACCACCCAATCAAGCAGTTACCCCTGATAGACAGATAAAAATAAACACTGACAGAAACCAAAAGCCCGAATATAAAGACACCAAGAAACTCATCATTAAAAAGTCTAAAAGCCTTATAAGGAAACTGAAAAAAACTGAAATAAAGAACCTGTACAATGCAGGTAAGAGTGGGCTTTATCTCACAAAGGACGCAAGAAATACATCGGAAATATCCGATGAATCCATCAGCCTTACGGTAACATCACCACCCTTTTTGGATGTGGTCCAATACGATAAAGACAATTGGCTTAGGTGTTGGTTCAATGATATTGACGCAAAAGAAATCGCAGATAGCATCACCATGTCAAGGACCGTAGAAGAATGGTCATCAATTATGCAAGATGTGTTCCGTGAACTTTACCGCATAACAAAAAAAGGCGGTTGGGTAGCCTTTGAAGTGGGAGAGGTAAAGGGCGGTAGAGTAAAGCTCGATGAATACGTGGTGCCCCTAGGTATAGAAGCCGGATTTGATTGCGTAGGGATTTTAGTTAATTTACAGGAGTTTACCAAAACCTCCAATATATGGGGGATAAAAAACAACAAAACCGGAACGAATACCAATAGAATTGTGCTCTTTGCTAAAGACTAGCTTAAGACTTTTAACCCATTTCTTTATTATAAAAAATATGCTAAACTATAATTACAATTTAGTGGAATTATAATTGGCAGTATGGTTTAGTGAAAATTGTGTTGTTTACTTACACCGTTTGTATTTACATCAAAGAATACAGGGAGGGTCTTTATGGACGATATCCAGTTCAAAGAATTAGTATTACAACAATTAAAGATCTTAACTGAGGGTCAAGCCAAACTTGAGGCAGGTCAAGCCAAACTTGAGGCAGGCCAAGCCAAACTTGAGACAGGCCAAGCCAAACTTGAGGCAGGTCAAGCCAAACTTGAGGCAGGCCAAGCCAAATTAGAGGAAGGCCAAAAAGCCATTCGTAACGAGCTGAAATATGTTTGGGGGGATATAAAGAAAATTGACAATCGGTTATCCGCCCAAGAAGAAGAGACATACATGCTAAAGCAGATGAAATAGAATACATAAGTTTACAAGCCCCGGCTATTATAGCCGGGGCTTTATAAGCTAGTGTGTAACCGCATTATTGCGGTTTATAATATAAGATGGATTTGCCGCTGAAGGCCCAACTAAACCAAGTGATAGCAGAGCCCAAAGCCTCCACCATTATCTCGGCTGTTTGGGCACCTTATTGATTGGGTAATAGGCATAATTTATACGTATTAGCTTTTGGTAGTATGCGACTAAAACGGACTGATATCATATAATTTACTAAAGACTGCTTAGCAGTCCGGGGAGGGGATGTGTTATGGGAAAAATAAGAATGCCGGAGCCAGTAACGCCCATTGCCAGTGTTTTCACCTCAGACGAAGGGTTGTTTGAACCTGTGAGGCAGACACTATCCGAACGGTTGGGATCGTGTATTTACGAAAGCTTGGTGCTACCTTTTAATCATACTGACTACTACACTGCCGAAATGGGGCAGGATCTGAAAAGGCGTATTTTTGCCTTCACGGAGCTTATCAAGCCGAGTAAACTCCCGGCCCTCAAGCACTGGTCGAATTCCCTTGAGCAAGGTTGGGCTGTAAGTAGTAAGCGGCGGGTGAACATTGACGTGGGCTATATTAGTCTGGGGAAGTTGGTGTTAGCCAGCACTAAGAACCACAGCCACCGTCTGTATTTAGGTAAAGGCATTTATGGTGAGGTTACGCTGCGTTTCGCTCGTGGCCAATTTGAATCATGGCCCTGGACCTACCCGGATTATGCTAGCCCCGAGTACCGCAAAATCTTTGATGAGATTCGCGAGCTCCACCGGCAAAAACTGCGTTCCAAGTTTACACATTAAACCTGAACAAAATCACATCACCGTCTTTTACCACATATTCTTTGCCTTCAGAGCGCAGCAGTCCTTTTTCCCTTACTGCCTGTTGACTGCCATGAGCCATTAGAACATTGTAATCCACAACTTCGGCTCGGATAAAGCCACGTTCAAAGTCAGTGTGAATCTTACCGGCAGCTTGGGGTGCTTTAGTGCCCTTGCTAATAGTCCAGGCACGGACTTCCTTAGACTCTACAGTAAAGAATGTTATAAGGCCCAAAAGTTTATAACCGGTTTTTATCAGCCTGTCAAGCCCTGGTTCTTTCAGACCGTATTCTGTAAGCAGTTCCTTCCTTTCTTCTTCAGCCAGTTCTGAAAGCTCTGCCTCTATTTTAGCGCAGATTGCTATAACCTCAGCGCCTTCTTTAGCAGCATACTCTTCAACCCTTGTTACATATTCATTTTCCTCGCCCGACATTAAATTATCTTCAGAGACATTTGCCACATAAATCACAGGTTTTGATGTAAGCAAAAACATATGTTTTACAATTTCCTGCTCCTCAGGGGTAAATTCTAAAGAACGTGCCGGTAAGTTCTGCTCTAAAGCCTCTTTTATTCGCTCAAGCACCGAAAGTTCAGCCAGGCATTGCTTATCCCTTGATTTGGCCTGCTTTCTTACCCGCTCCAGCCGTTTTTCCAAAGTCTCCAAGTCAGCAAATATTAGCTCGAGATTAATTATCTCTATATCCCTTATTGGGTCGACATTTCCATCTACATGAACAACATTCGGGTCATCAAAACACCTGACAACATGGATAGTTGCATCAACCTCTCGAATATGTGAAAGAAACTTATTCCCAAGTCCCTCACCGCGACTGGCCCCTTTTACAAGGCCTGCTATATCAACGAATTCTATCGTAGTTGGTGTAGTTTTCTCAGGATGCTCAATTTCTGCAATCTTTCCAAGCCGGGCATCTGGAACCGCTACTACACCCACATTAGGTTCTATGGTACAAAAAGGGTAGTTGGCACATTCAGCTCCGG
>CAZFME010000115.1:0-7037 GCA_964520055.1 uncultured Clostridia bacterium | reverse complement strand
TTGATTATTTCAATATGTATAGGTGCAGTGGTGTATTTTGTAATTGTTTATTTTATGAAGATAGATGAAGTGGAAACACTGGTGGATGCGGCCAAGAAAAAACTGAAAATGAGTGCGGAACATTTACATCTACGCTAAAATCATTTATAATTATAGCGTAGATGAAAAAAGTGGGGTTGATAGAATGAATTACCGAAGCCAGCTAGAAGAATTAATAGCTGTAAAAGATGGTCTGATACTCACAAAAGATGTTGAGAAAGCGGGTATTCCACGGTATTATTTGACTCTCTTTATTAGAGAGAATAAGCTAGAAAGGATTTCCCAAGGGGTATATTTGACTCTGGACACATTTGATGACGAAATGTACAGGCTTCAGGCTAAAAATCAAAGAGCTATTTTTTCTCATGAAACCGCATTATATTTATATGACTTAACTGATAGAGATCCAATCGATTGGTCTGTAACTGTTCCTTTTGGGTATAATGCTTCTCATTTAAAAGAAGCAGGAGTTAAAATATATACTGTCAAGAAATCACTTTATAAAATGGGTGTTACAGAACTAAAAACTTTATACGGAAGACCTATTAAAGTGTATGATAAGGAAAGAACCATTTGTGATATTGTCCGTAACCGTAATAATATGGATGTTGCAATTTTAAATGAAGCTATCAAAAGATACCTAGACAGTAAGGGCAAGAATATCCCGTTGCTATTAAGGTATGCTAAAGAATTAGATGTACAAAACATATTAAGGAATTACATGGAGATTTTACTATGAAAAATTTAAGACAACTAAAAGATTTAATAAAAAACATAGCTAAAGAAAATGATATAAACGCACAAATTCTTTTAAGAAACTATATGCTCGAAAGGCTTCTTGAAAGAATATCAATTTCTGAATTTAAGGATAAATTTATTCTAAAGGGTGGTATGTTGGTAGCTGCATTAGTTGGTGTTGATATGAGATCTACTATAGATATGGATGCGACAATAAAATCTTATCCAGTAACAATGGAATCTATTAAAAGTGCATTTGATGCTATTTTGTCTGTACAATAGATGACGGAGTGGAAATAGACCTTAAAAAAATAGAAGAGATACGAGTCGAAGACGAATACAATGGGTTTAGAGTATCACTTGAGGCCAGGCTGGAGAATGCCAGAATTCCATTGAAGGTGGATCTTACTACAGGCAATGAAATTACACCGAAGGAAGTTGTCTATACATTTGATTTATTGCTAGAAGATAGAAGTATTGATGTTCTTGCATATAACGTAGAAACAGTTATAGCTGAGAAGCTTGAGACAATTATTTCAAGAGGTATTGCAAATACAAGGATGAGGGATTTTTAGGGGAAAGGAATGTCAAGGGGACGTTTCGTTTGTCATCTTTTACAAGAGATATATGGAGTTAGAACAGATTACAAATATGTAATTTATAACCCATCGAAATCATAAAACAACAGCTCATCCAATCTAATGTTTTGGGTGCGGACGAGACTGGCTGCAAGGTGTAGAAATTGCGATTTATACGGAAGATTTTCAAAATGAGTTCATATCTCTTACAGACATAGTAAGATACAAAAGTGATGAATGCGATTTTAATTGAAAATACAAATATAATATTATACTATTATATTATAAGGTATAATATAATGAGGCAGGTGACAGCGTGAAAATACAAAATCCACATGACAGATTCTTCAAAGAAACCTTCGGAAATGTAGCAGTAGCCAAAGACTTTTTAAATAATTATTTACCCCAAAACATCATAAAAATAATAGACGTAGATACTTTAGAACCTCAAAAAGACAGCTTTATAAATGAAGAACTCCAAGAAAGCTTTTCAGATTTGCTCTTCAAAGCAGATATAAACAAAAGCGAAGGCTACATCTATTTCCTATTTGAGCATAAGAGCTATATAAGCAAAGACATAGCCTTTCAACTACTAAAATACATGATAGAAATATGGGAAGCCAAAACAAAAAAAGAAAAAACATACGAACTACCGATGATAATACCACTGGTAATATACCACGGCAAAGACAGTTGGAACATTAAGACTTCGCTGGGCCAAATGATAACAGGCTATGAGCAATTTCCCCAAGACATAAAAAAATATGCCCCAAACTATGAATACCTACTCTACGACATTTCAGGATATACAGACGAAGAAATAAAAGGAGAAGTGCAGCTTAGAATAATTCTTACAATACTTAGAGATATTTTTACAAAAGACAGTAAGGAATTGTTAGAGTCTATTTTAAGAGCTGCAAAGTACCTCCAGGAATTAGAAGATAAACAAACAGGGATAGAATACTTTGAGATACTCATACGATACATATTCAGCGCAAGAGCTGACTTGACCAAAAAAGATATGAATAAAATAATCGATAAAATTGAAAATACCTATCCAGAAGGGAGTGAGGTTGTCATGACTTTAGCTGAACAGCTTAGAGCAGAAGGAATAGAAAAAGGAAGAGCAGAAGGAATAGAAAAAGGAAGAGCAGAAGGAATAGAGAAAGGAAGAGAAGAAGCCCTGGTAAAGGCTACGATAAAATTATTAACTAGAAAATTTGGAACTTTACCAGCGGAATTTAAGACAAGAATATCCAAATTAGACATCGTAACTTTAGAAATCATAATTGAGGATATCTTGGAATATAAAAGTTTGGAAGATGTTAAAAAATACATTAACTGACCTATATTCCCAAATAATCCCATTACAAGAATTTAAATAAAGTATAAAGTTTCGCCTATCATGCATTAAAAATCTTCGGAGAAATAATACAGAAGAAATTGACAATAGAACCTTGGACCTCGTTTCCGAGGTTTCTTTATGTTAAGGGGAAGATGTCAAAGATATTTAACTGTAGTTCAGGAATAGTAGTGACAGCTAGTTACAATAGCTAGTCACAATCCTGCAGAGTATTTGCCGGAACATATACTAGGGACAAGGATGCTGTGATAAAAATTCGCACAATATGCGACGTTCTTCGCTATGAGAATAAGCTTGAGAAAGAAGTATTTAGCAATGCAATAAAGCGTTATATAAAAGATTCAAAGAAAAATGTGAGAAATCTATTCGAATACGCTGAAATATTTAATATAAAGAATAAGACGCAGACATATATAGGAGTATGGCTGTAAAAAACTTCATTCTATATATCTTTGTAGCAGGCATCGGCAGGCTGCACAACAATATGTTGACATTTAACTCAACATAAAATATAATATTAAAAGGTGATCATATGAAGACTTTTGGCCAGATGATAAGAGATGCTAGAAAAGAAAAGCGTATAACTCAGAGAGATTTAGCTAAAATGATTGATGTAGATTTTTCATATATAAGCAAAATCGAGACAGGTGCATTGGAACCGCCTTCAGAGTCGGTTATAAATAAAATTGCCAAAGTACTTGAAATAGATTCTAATGAGTTGTTTATATTAGCTAAGAAAGTTCCAACTGAATTTAAAAATTCGATAATTGAAGAAGATACTGCTGCAAATATATTGTTTAGAAAATATCAGTATTTAACTGAGGAACAAAAAGAAAGAATAAAAAATATTATTGAGGAATGATTGTTATGCTTGATTATGAATACATTTCTCAAAAAGATATGGAATTTATTACAACTCAAGTTTTGAAAAAATCTGATATTCCTACTTCGTGGAATGGACACATTGAAAAAGTTGATATTGATTATATTATTGAGTTCGTTTATGATTTAGAAATGGTATGGGAAGATATTGACAGTCTAGATGCAAATGGAATAATATTAGCAGCTATAAAACCGGCTGATAAATTGATAATAATGAATGAGTCAAAAAAGGATTTATTTAAAAAGAAGATGGGAACTATGAACTTTTCAAAAGCACATGAATTGGGGCATTGGGTACTTCATGTTACAGAACAGAAAGAATATGAGCAGATGACGTTTTTATCTTCAGAAGTTTTCCATTGTCGAAATATGGTTAAACGTCCGCCGAAAGAAGTGCAGGCAGATATGTTTGCTGCATCAATATTAATGCCTAAAGAAGTTATATCGAATGCTGTAAACGAATTGAAGCAAAAAGGATTTGTTACATTTCCGGAACTTTATAAAATGGCAGATGATTTCGAAGTATCAATTTCAGCTTTAACTAATAGGATTAAAAGTTTGGGACTATTGTATATAGAAAAAAGCAAAATATACCTCTCTAAAGATGAAGCGGCAGGGCAATTAAAATTCTGCTAAATTTTTTATTAATAATGTTGAGTTGAGAATCAACACAACACGCGACCGGGGAGGGATATTATGACAAGCAAAGAAGCTAGACAAGATCAAAAATTACTTAGAAATCAATTTGAATCTAATAATGTTTTTGGGATACCTACTGTTAAGAAATGTGATGTAGTAAATAAAAAATTAAAATTTATAGGATTTGATCAAATTGGTACCAAAAAGAGAGGAACTGTAGATAAATCAATCCATTTTTTTATCGATGATAGTAAATTTGATAAAGTCTATAATTCATCAAAAAAATATTATAAAATGCTAGCAAAGTTTGAAGCTGTTTTAACGCCGGATTTCAGTTTATTTACGGATATGCCATTAGCTATACAGATACATAGTATTTTCAAAAGTCGATGGTGTGGCGCATATTGGCAGGATAAAGGGTTAAAGGCCGTAATTCCTACCATTACTTGGGGTGATGAAAGAAGCTACGATTTTTCTTTCTTAGGAGTTGAAGAAGGTTCGATAGTTGCGATATCAACACTTGGAGTACGAAGGAAAAAGGAGTTATTTATGAAAGGATATAAAGTAATGGTGGAAATAATTAAACCGAAACTAATTTATTGCTATGGTAAACCTTTTGGTGAAATGGAAGGTGACATCATATCAATAGAATATTTATCAAAGGCAGGGAGGTGCTAAAATGGGAGGCCGGGGTATGGAGTCAGGAGCAAATATTAGGCAAGTGACTATTGAGCAACACAAAGATAGGATAGAGGTAGAGGAAATTATTAGAAAGGCAGAAATTGCAAGAGATAAAGCAAATGCTAAAGAAGAAAAGGATGACAGAATTCCTATGTTATATAAAAAATGCTGCTGCTGTGGTGAATTTACTATTCCTATAGATTCCATCCACAAAAAGTGTCCTGTATGTGGGTGGATTGATGATGAGTTTCAAAACATACATGTTCAAAGTAAAGAAGGCATTAATGAGCTGTGTTTAATTGAAGCTAAAAAATTGTATTTTGAAAGTAGGAAAATTATTTAATATCCATATATATGAATCAGGTCTTTCCTGTTTCTAGTTAGCAACAATAGATTTTTTTAAAATTGAAAATACAAATAGGGGAATAATAGGGCCGGGTACAAATTACTCATAGCTTGAACCGTTGAAGGTAAGTATGAAAAGGCTTGTGATCTAAAAATAAATAAAATCCTAGAAAAACAAAAAACTTTTCCTATAGATTGCAAACATCATGAAAATAAAATATATTATTAAACTATATATAGTGGAAAACAGCTATACCTACCACGATATATAGTAGACATCTATTTACGATACTGATATAATTAAAATGTATTTACACATATGAAAAAGATTCTGTGGCAGTTATTTCAGATGGTCAAAGGAATTGTAATCCACCTTACTTCAAGACTTGGAGGAGCTATCTAAGGATGTAAGTGCTGGACTTTTATCATGTCCATGATGAGGGGTACAGTGTCTAGTGCTAAAGCTTGACAAATGAATAAAAAAGCAGTGTTTTTATTTAAGAACAGGAGGGAGGTGTATTTACTGGGTAAGCAAATTGTTGCTCAAGAAAGTGGGCATGAATATCAGCGTTTAGTTTTATGGATGTACATTAATCAAATGCTAGCCGGACAATTTAATATAAAAAGTGTATATTATGAATATGATGAGCAAAAAGGCTTTGATGATATTGTAGTAGAATATAAAAAACCTATTTTTTTTAATGGGAACCGTGAAATAACAAAAGAATATATACAAGTAAAATATCATGTTCATCAAGATAATTACATTAGTATAAAAAACCTAATTGACCCGAAATTTATCAATGCCTCAAGATATTCTTATCTTGATAACGTTAAAACGGCTTTTGTAGATTTAGAAAATAATTATGAGCATTGTATTTTCACTTTATACACCCCGTATGATATTGAGCAGGGAGATACTTTGTACCGGCCTGGCCCCTTTTCTCCGGACAATAACCTTGCTTTAGCTCCTACCGTTAGAACTTACGACACCATGGACGACATCTCAGTTACGAAACAGCTTCAGATGCCAAAGACAGCGGACCCGTCTCCTTTTATTCATTCATTTAATAAATAAAATTAACATTGAGAAATAGTGTAGTGGTTATGAGTTTATGATATAATATAAAGAAGATTCATATAGATCAAAGGAGTGGTTAATATGGCCATCTCAAAGAAACTAATATTAGAACTAGTTGAGGATTTGCCAGAAGAAAAAATGGGAAAGGTTATCAGCTTTATAAAGTTTATAAAAGAAGAGGAAGAGCCTATATTAATACTTGAACCTGAGGATGAAATAGATGTATTAAATATATTAGAAGAAAATCAATGGTATAGTTCGGAAGAGATAAAAAAGTCAATTGAGGACAAAAAAGATGAATAAGGTTATTTATTCAAAGAAAGCAAAAAAATCATTGGAAAAGTATGATTATAAGACCTCAATGCGAATCATAAATGCCATTGATAAGATTCCACTAGGAGATATAAAAAGGCTTGTGGGAAACGAAATTTCTTCATTATTTAGATTGAGGATTGGTAAATATAGAATTATATATATGTATGAAGATGAACAAACTATAAAAATTATTAAAATAGATACAAGAGGAGATGTTTACAAGGATTGAGGGAGTGGATTTCCTATACCACAAAAAGGCATAACAAATAAGCCCTCAAAAACAACGGACATTGCTTCAGGGACAACTATAAACATTCGTGAATATTTAGGGACAGGTACAAAATATTCAAAAAAATATATGGTTCTGAACAAAATT
>CAZFME010000114.1:0-7186 GCA_964520055.1 uncultured Clostridia bacterium | reverse complement strand
ATACTATATTAATTTTAGAGTTAAATAGCTACTGGAAAAGTATGAGCAAAATCACATTTTAATGGATTCAGTTTCTCAAAAAAAATTATTTATGATCAGGGTATAAAAGATGGGTTGAAACTTGGATATATTATTGTTAATCAAAGCCTCTTATCCCATATCAGTATAACTTTGCACAAACTTCATTATCTCAATAGGCAGCGGGAATATAATGGTGGAGTTTTTCTCGGCGGCAATTTCTGCTAGGGTTTGGAGTTGGCGTAGCTGGAGAGAACCGGGGCTTTGCGCCATTATTCTCGCTGCTTGAGACAGTTTTTCCGAAGATTGAAGTTCTCCTTCAGCACTTATGATTTTTGCCCTTCGTTCCCGTTCAGCTTCAGCCTGCCGAGCCATGGCCCGCTTCATCTCCTCCGGGAGTTCGATGGACTTTAGTTCTGTGGCGGTGACTTTGACACCCCAAGGGTCGGTTGCCTCGTCCAAGTCTGTGCGGAGCATCTCGTTGAGTTCCTGCCGTTTTGACAGTATGTCATCAAGTTCGTAACGACCAAGAATGGCCCTCAAGATTGTTTGGGCCAGCAAGCTGGTGGCGTTGTAATAGTTTTGCACCTTCAATATTGCAAGCTCCGGTTTAAATACATTGAAGTAAACCACGGCATCGATGGCTACCGGGATATTGTCGCGGGTGATGATCTCCTGTTTAGGGACATCAATGGTGGCAGTTCTTAGATCAACTATTAACAATCGATCAATACCAAAGGGTAAAATAATATTTATTCCTGGGCTTACAACATATGAGAATTTCCCGAATCTAAGAAGTATGCCTCGCTGGTACTCATTGACAACCCGGATTGTCTGGATAACAAGGGATATGAGTATTGCAGTAAGCACTCCTGATGTAATCAAGTTATTCAAAACAAAAGTGGACCCCAAAATAATGACGGATACAGCAGAGGTAAATACAATCATAGGGACACTCTTTGAACCCATGGAAAGACCTATCCAGATTAGGGATAGTATAAACTGAATAAATAAAATTATATAATTCATATATTAACCTCCAAAAAATCTTTATCAGTATCAATAGTATATGCTGCAAATGGGAATTTAGTAAAAAATAATGAGGCATTTTATATAACTACTTCTAATAAAGTAGTAATAAATACTTTTTTGGAGGTGCATTAAAACATGGGTGAAAAAAATCCGGAACTTAAGGGGTGTAAGACTCCTGAAATCTACAAATGCGCTTATCCTGCATCTTACCCGGAGATACGAGTGTCAGGGCAAAATCCGTACTATGCAAAGCTATTACTGGAAGATTATGCGGGGCAGGTCAGTGAACTTTCGGCCATAAACCAATATATATACCATCATTTCGTGCTGGAGCCGGAATACGAAGAAGTATCGGATCTACTGTCTTGCATAGCATTGGTAGAAATGCACCATCTTGAGATATTGGCCGAAACCATTTTACTGCTGGGAGTGGATCCACGCTATAGAACCATAGACAGAAATGAAGGGGAAAGGTATTGGGATGCCACTTTTGTGTTTTACGGCACAGCCCTTTGCGACAGGCTTGCTGCCGATATAGCCGGTGAATGGGCGGCTATAGCTAATTATCGCAGACATCAGCAGATGATAAACGATCCATTTATCAAGCAAATTTTAGAAAGGATTATCTTAGATGAGCTACACCATATTAGATTATTTAATCAAGCAATTGAAAGATACTGTCAGCCGAGTATGAAAAGAGAGTAAAAAAATGAGCTGTTGCACGGCGAAATACAGTTTGCTTGCAACAGCTTTAATTTTAATCTGGTTGAGCTTTTTACTAATTAAAGGTATCATAAGCTGCCTAAAAAATAGTTTTGCGATACTCCATTTTTATCTCATATAATTTATAGGCACTTAAGCTTCTTTCAAAAAAGCATAATACGCTTTTTTAGCTTCATATAGGTCTGCCTTGCTGGAAATTTCCCAGGGTGCATGCATGTTATGCAGTGCTATACCGGCATCGATTACTTCCATGCCATAGTTTGCCAGTATAAAGGCTATGGTACCTCCGCCACCCTGATCCACCTTTCCCAGTTCTGCAGACTGCCAAATGACATTGTGTTTTTCCATGATACTTCTAAGTTCCGCTATAAACTCCGGATTGGCATCATTGCTGCCGCTCTTTCCTCTTGAACCTGTGTATTTGTTGAATACTATGCCCTTGCCGAAACTTGCGCAATTCTTTTTTTCCATGACTTCAGGATAGTTAGGGTCAAAGGCAGCACTTACATCAGAGGATATCATTTTTGAATTATTTAAGGCCCTTCTTACTTTCAGCTCACTGTAGTCCCCCTGTAAATTAGCAATCTCCGCCACGGTATTTTCAAAAAATCTTGAATGCATACCCGTAGCTCCCACACTGCCGATTTCTTCTTTGTCAACAAGCAGGGTTACACAGGTTTTTTCCGGGTTTTCTATTTCCATCATAGCTTCAAAGGAAGTATAAGCACACACTCTGTCATCCTGACCGTATGCCATAATCATACTCTTATCTATTCCATAATGTCTGGCCTTTCCGGCAGGAACTATTTCAAGTTCGGCCGATACGAAATCTTCTTCAACTATGCCGTACTTTTCATTTAAGATTTTTAAAATATTATGTTTGACCCTGTTCTTCGTCTCTTTGCCTTTTAAAGGTATGCTGCCCACCAATATATTTAGATTCTCGCCTTCAACACCTTCAGCCAAGGTCTTCTTCATCTGATCCCGAGCAAGGTGAATGAGCAGATCTGACACTCCTAGCACCGGGTCATCCTCATCTTCTCCTAAAACTATATTTACAATTGATCCGTCTTTTTTCACGACTACTCCATGCAAGGCCAAGGGCAGTGTTACCCATTGATATTTTTTTATTCCACCGTAATAATGGGTTTCAAACAGTGCCAAATCCGCATCTTCATATAAAGGATTTTGCTTTAAATCCAGCCTGGGAGAGTCTATATGGGCACCCAATATGCTCATTCCCTCTTCAAAGGGCTTTTTGCCTATTACAAAAAGAGCTATGGTTTTTCCCATAATTTCGGCATATACTTTATCGCCGGGTTTTAACATCTTTTTTTGTTTTATAAGATCTTGCAGATTTTTGTAACCGGCTTTTTCAGCCAGGACTGTGAACTCTTCGACACATTCCCTTTCTGTTTTACAACGGGACATAAAATCCATATACCTGCCAGATAAGTCGAATACTTTCTTCAAATCCTTTTCCGAATATTTATCCCACGCAATTTCGTATTTCTTTTCAAAGGGGGATTTTTTGTTTCTGCTTTCTTCCATGTAGATTTACCTCCAACACATTATAATCACTTTATAGTATATTTTATCAAAGATAAAAAAATACACAACCAAAAAATCCCTTCGTCATTATCAAATCAGCTGTTAGTATAAGGTGAAGAGTCTTTTAAGCACAGACTGAATTTAGATATGTTATAATATATATAGAGCTATTTATAAATAAAATATATATTTAATAACATAAATTATCAAAAAGTAAGACTTAAATTTAAACCCTGACAAGGTTATCATAAAAACTTACGATAGAATCGTATTGGAGGAATAAAAAGTATGGAAGAAAAGTGGAAGGAAGTTGCGTTAGGAGATATCTCAACAATGGAATTGGCCAAAATGCCGGAGAAAGGTAAAAGCAACCTATATACTGAACCGGATCTCTTGGTTATAGCAAAAGGGGTCGAAGATATAGGGAGAGTAAGCATATCACCAAAATCTCCAATCACAAACTCATTGATAGTGATAAATTTAGACGAAGAGATAGCGGATAAAAAGTATTGTTACTACTATCTAAAGGCACAAAATCTGAAAAATATCAGTGATAATTCAAAAAAACCGCAAATAACCATTACAAACCTAAAAAAGGTCAGAGTTAAAATGCCTCCTCTTGCGGAACAACAAAGGATTGCCGCTATTCTAACAACTTTTGATAATAAAATCAAAAGGTATAACAAGTTTAGCAAAGCCTTGGAAAAAGCTGTTCAAGCCATATTTAGGCATTGGTTTATTGATTTTGAATTCCCTGATGAAGACGACAAACCCTATAAATCAAGTGGAGGAGAGTTTGTCAATACTGATTGGGGATCATTGCCCAAGGGATGGCATGTAGGAAAATATACCGAAATTACGGAAATTATAAGTGGCGCAACATCTATGGCACTGAATCAATCCGACTTCACTTTGAAGGGAAAAGAAAACATGGACCGGTATTTAATATATATGTTAACAAATATTTGTAACAAAAACCTGCTAAAAAGATCCGGCGATATATTTAAGATTGTTGACATTGATAGACTTGAATCGTCAAATGTCTTAATACCGCCAAAAAAAGTCATCCACAAGTTTAAAAACACCGCAGGACCGTTATTCGATAAAGTAACACAACAAAATAAAACCAACAACACTCTTTTAAAACTCCGCAACAAACTCCTTCTAGAATTAACTTCAGGTGAAATGAGAGTTGTTGTTTAAGCTGCACTAAAGATCTGTCTCAGCCAACCGAAAAAGCTGTTTATGACATCGAGTATCTTTTGAATAAGTCCTTTGTTTTTTTCTACTGTCTTTTTTATTTGATCGATGTTGGTGCTGATTTTGTCAAGCTGTTGGCTTATTTTGTTTACATTTAAGTCTAGTCTGCTGATTTTTTCCATGAGGCTCAATATTTTCTTGATTTCTTCGTCACTGAGCTTGATATTTAGCTCTGTGGCTATTTTTTGGATAATTTGCCTGATATCGTCAGGATTTTTGACTTGCTGCTTAATTACTTGTTGTTTTATTTTGTGCATGAGTTCATTTGCCTTATCTTTTCCTAAACCCTCGCCTAATTCACTTGTTATTACTAGTTCTTCGTTAGCGGTTTTTTTGGCATCATGAGAAAGTTCTTTACCGGTGGCTTTTTCAAAGGCCTTCATTATTCCGGTAAGGGCAGTTGTGCCGGTTACATCAAAGGGAGCGGCAGCTATGACTTCAGCATCCTCGATTCCCGCGGTGATCATGGCACCTGCATACATTTCCTCGGTTACCCATGTGATATTATGGATACTTACCTTGATTCCTGAGCCTTTAGGAGCAGACTTCACATATGCACAAGATATAGATTTAGTGCCTATTTGCTGCTTGGATGCTATATCCTTTAGATATTCTCTCACTTCAGCATTTGTTACTGTCAGCATCATTACATCATCTTCTGCCACACCAAAAAAATCAAGCATCTGTTTTTTCTGTGCCTGGGTCAAATCGGCTCCTACACTGACTACTTCAGTAGGGCTCGCCATGACGGGAGAAACTACTGTAAGTACAAGACAAACTAGAATTAGTATTGCCAATTTCTTTTTCATAAGAAATCAACCTCCAATTACTAACATTACACTATACTATGATTATATCTAAGTTTAAAATAAAGTAAAATTTTATAAAATGATCCATTAAAACCTTGACAAGGTTATCAAATAAAAACTTACGCTAGATTAAAAAGTACGGAAAAAAGCTGGTGGTGACAGCTTAAATCCGCAAAGGTCGACTACTTTCATTTGCATTTAATTTTTATTCAAATAAGGGATAATGGTTTTTATAAGTTTTTTAAACAACTCCGTTTCTTTCGGGGAACATTTTTCAAGCAAACTATTTATCTCATGAAGCTTTTTATTACACGCCTCATATACATTGTTTGGATCGCGGATATATGTGGCACTGTAACCGTGCTTTCCTAAAACAAGATAATCCAAAGATACATGTAAACAATTGGCTATGTTTACCAAAGCGGGTAGACTCATTTGTCGCTCTCCCCGCTCCAACTGTCCAACATAGTAGTCCGAAAGCCCGATTATTTCTGCAAACTCTTCCCGGGATAATTCCAGTCTTTCTCTTTCCTGTCGTATTCTCTGGCCTATGGCTTTGTTGTCTATGTTCACCTTTTTGATTCACTCCTTACTGTAAATAACTGTATCTAATTTTTCGACAAAACAAAATTGGCAATACGCATATTATTAATATTTGCAGTTAGCACATTTTTATGTAATACTAAATTTGTAACAGATATTGCAGGAGTGAAGAAGAATGAATGTGAAAGATAAAATAGAAACGGCAAGAAACGTTTTACATTATGCGATAAATAAAGACCATAATAAAGAGAAAATCCTCAAAATCAGTCGAGAAGTTGATAAGTACATTGTTGAGCATTACAAAAAATGTCATGGGCAAAAAGACATTATTAGCAATTCAGGTAATGATATAAAAGAGGATACGACACAATGTTCTAAGCAGTAAACAGATGCAAACAAAAAAGGTAGTTAATTAAGACCTAAGGGGAAATAAAGCTATGATTATTCCGGTTATTATACCCTTTAATTTGCTCAAAGCATCTATGAATTCGGCATTGGCAGTTTTATGTATAAACGGAAGATTTTTAATAAGGGTTGAAATGAAGCCCATGTTGGAGGAAACCCGGTAAGTAAAAAGAGTCAAAAGAACCCTAAAAAATATTTGCATTTTTGTAAATGCTGTGGTATTATTATATAAATAAATTTTGCAAATTCCATGATAGGGAAGAGTAATCTTGACGGAAGGTCAAAGAGAGCCGCCGGTGGTGAGAGTGCGGCACTGAAAGTCACGGTGAATGGGCCCTGGAGAAGATGCGGCAAAGCTGGAAGTAGCTGCATCCGGCAAGTCCTCCGTTAGCAAAGGACAGGATATCGCGATCATTCGCCGTATCCGGAAAAAGCGAGTTTTACATTGAGGTGGCAAGCATTTTATCCTGAAGATAAAATGCTTTTTTTGTTACTTGAAAATGTAAGGCTAATTTGGGTGGCACCGCGGAAACATCCGTCCCTTTTTAAGTGGACGGATTTTTTATTTATTTTGAACATCTCCTATGTACCCCATACGGGGTAGTTAACAAAAGGTATGGAGAAGAAGATGTCACAGAACCACCAGAGTGTGTGAAAACTGTTACCCTAAGCGAAGCGAAGGGATCTTAAATGACAAGAACTCCATAAAATACATTTTCATACAGTCTGCCGTTCCCTGATACCTACAAGTACTTTCTCCGCATCCGGGAAAATGGAGATTTGAGGTGATAGTTATGACATGAAAGCAACAAAATAACATATACAACCCTAGTGAAGAATTTATT
>CAZFME010000113.1:0-7191 GCA_964520055.1 uncultured Clostridia bacterium | reverse complement strand
CAACTGGCCCAGTTTTCGATTAAAATATGGCTCAGTTTTGGGTTGACAAATACAGCAATTTTGCACCATTCCTGACGACCTTGGAATATCCCTACTTTTATCATACGATAAGACTGTATTTTTTCATCTTATATTGCAAGGTTTGACGTTTGATTTTTAATTTTTCCGCAGATTTTGTTATATTCCCACCACATGTTTTTAAAGTCTCGATTATTATTTCCCTTTCTATGCCATCCATTACCTCATTTAGTGGAAAATCCAAGTTATTTAAGGAATCTGTGTTTAGCATATGGTCATTAAGAGAAATATTGCCATAAACAGCTTCTTCTTCTATTTTGCTTTTGAATCCTTTACTTAAATTACTTTTATGTTTATATTGATCAGAAATATAAAATGGAAGATGTTCTATGTCTATGTAACTTTCATCACTAAGCATATTCATGGAACCCTCAATAGCGTTTTCCAGTTCCCTGACATTTCCCGGCCATTTATAATTCATAAATACATCCATAACCTGATGCGAAACACCTAGGACATTTTTACCCAATTTATCATTCAGTATATTAATGAAACATTTGGCAAGTACGGGTATATCTTCTCTTCTTTCACGAAGTGTGGGTATTTTTATGTAAACCACTCCTAACCTGTAAAACAAATCTTTCCTTATATTACCCTTTTTGACACTTTCGATCGGATCTTCATTTGTCGTTGTAATTATTCTTACATTTGTCGGAATGACATTCGTACCCCCAACTCGCCTTACGGTACCTTCCTGAAGAATACGCAGAAGTTTTGCCTGAAGATTAATGCCCATGGAATTTATCTCATCAAGCATAAGGGTACCACCGTCAGCTTCTTCAAAAAGCCCAGGCCGGTCTATTGCACCAGTGAAACCGCCTTTTACCGTTCCAAATAAAATTCCTTCTAAAAGGCTTTCAGGAAGGGCGGCACAGTTTTGGGCAATAAATGCCTGATTCCTTCTAGAACTTGCGTTATGAATACTCTGAGCGAAAAGTTCTTTGCCGGTACCTGTTTCCCCATATATCAAAACCTGAGAGGCTGTTTGAGCTGCTTTCTTAGCCATGAAAATTGTCTTTTTTATCTGCTGGCTTTCACCGATAATATCGTTAAAAGTATATCGCGTGAAGGGATGACGTTTCTGTGATACTTTCTTTTTAGCTGAGTTTTGTAGAAATACAACCTTCTCAGATAATTCCTTTAATTTCGTTATATCTTTAGCTATCTCCATTGCTCCTACAGTTTTTTCATCTTTTTTAAGGGGGTATGTTGTATTAACTGTTGTGATTTTCTGGCCTTTGAAATTCAAATACGTCTGGGCACGATCTACAATTGGTTTACCAGTCTTTAAAACATAAAAAAGCGTACTGGTCTCCCGGTTAAGAGATGGAAAAACCTCAAGTAGATTCTTTCCCATTACATTTGCTTGGGTCAATCTTTCTAGATGGCTCATGGCGTCATTGTATAATACGGTATGGCCATCAGCATCTATTATGTGGATACCGACATCTAAATTATTTATAATTTCGTGGAAAAGTTCTTCTAATAACCTAGCCATTAGCTTTTCACCTCCATGTAATATTTTATATATAAAAATTTGCAGGGCTGAAAAAGTCCTTTTAGCCCCTTGATAAAAAATCTTTTATTGTCAGTTATCCAGAGCTTTATCTATATCTTCTATAATATCTTTTACATTCTCTATCCCTACGGAAAGTCTGATCATACTGTCAGTAAGTCCAAATTCCTTCAGCTTTTCTTTCGGATAGCCTGCATGAGTCATTGCAGCTGGGAGTTCTATTAGAGTTTCACAATCACCTAAACTAACAGCAAGTTTGGCAAGTTTTACGTTGTTTACTAGCTTTTTTGCCACTTTTAAGCCACCTTTTACCTCAAAGTTTATCATCGCTCCGAAACCGTCCATTTGTCTTCTTGCCAGTTCATAGCCTTTGAAGCTTGTAAGCCCCGGATACATAACTTTTATAATTTTGGGATGGCTCTCTAAAAATTTCGCAACCTACATTGCATTAGTCTCATGCTGACGCATTCTAAGACCCAATGTTTTTAATCCCCTTAACATTAACCAAGCGTTAAAGGGACTCATTACACCGCCAAATTCACACATATAGTCAAATTTCAGCTTTTGTATATAATCCACATCTTTTGATACCGCTACACCGCCCAAGGCATCACCGTGACCGCATATGTATTTGGTGGCACTGTGGACCACTACATCAGCACCGAAAGAAAGAGGCCTTTGAAAATAGGGTGTGGCAAAGGTGTTATCAACAACAACTTTGACATTATTAGCCTTGGCTATCTTCACTATCTGCTTGATATCAATAATAGCTAGGTTTGGATTTGAGGGTGTTTCAAAATACAGGACTTTCGTATTTTTATCTATAGCCGCTTCTACAGCCTCGGGCTTAGTAAAATCTACACTTTTACAGTTTATATGATATTTGGGGATAAGTTTGTGTGTTACGGTAAAGCTGGAGCCGTAGAGGGTTTTATGTGAGACTATTTTGAGTCCTATGATACAATTACAATTTTAACAAAGAAGTCTTACAATTACAACAATCATCCTGAGAAAGTAATTCATCGGTCGAAGCAAGGATAAAAGAACGGATCTCTTTTGAAGGAAGTGATCGGAAGATATTTGAGAAGCTGTAAATATTTTTTCCTTAAAGTAAAAAATTATGTTTAGACCACCTAAAAAACCGGGGTCTAAACATAATATACGTGCGAGTGGTTATATGGTTTTTTTACTTTTATACCCACCGAGTTAAGTAAAATTACTCATTTTTTCAAGTTTTTATTCTTTCATGATTGATTCTTTCAGTTTTTCTGCATCTATCTTGATTTTTGCGATATTTGTTTTTATAGCGGCTTTGGCAACTTCACATGCTACATGTGCTGCTACTCTTTTATCAAAGGCCCCGGGAATACAGTAGTCCGGTGATAGCTCATCATGAGTTATAAGTGATGCTATTGCATAGGCAGCTGCAAGTTTCATCTCTTCATTTATATCTGTAGCTCTAGCTTCCAAAGCCCCACGGAAAATACCTGGAAAAGCAAGTACATTGTTTATCTGATTCGGAAAATCTGAGCGACCTGTTCCCACCACTTTTGCCCCAGCTGCTTTTGCTTCATCGGGATATATCTCGGGTACGGGATTTGCCATTGCAAAGACTATTGAATCTTTTGCCATGGTTTTTACCATATCCTGTGTAACAGTTCCAGGACCGGATACTCCAATGAAGATGTCGCTTCCTTTTATTGCATCGAAAATATTTCCACTTAAATTTTGCCTATTTGTTATTTCTGCTAATTCTTGTTTACTTGGATTTAGATTTGTCCTGTCTTTTGATACAATCCCTTTGCTGTCACATACAACTACATCAGCAACGCCTGCTGAAAGCAGTAGTTTTGCTATGGCCACACCGGCAGCTCCTGCCCCGCTTATAGCAACTTTGACATTTTTAATATCTTTTTCTACTATTTTAAGGGCATTAATAATAGCAGCTAAAACTACAACAGCTGTACCGTGTTGATCATCATGGAAAATTGGGATATCAAGCTGTTGTTTTAATCTCTTTTCTATTTCAAAACATCTTGGAGCCGAAATATCTTCCAGATTGATCCCTCCGAAAGTCGGAGCTAAGTATTTTATGGTTTTTACGATTTCATCTACATCCTGGGTGTCAAGGCAGATAGGAAAAGCATCTACACCGCCAAAGTTTTTAAAAAGCACTGATTTTCCTTCCATTACTGGCATTGCGGCCTCTGGACCGATATTGCCTAAGCCTAGAACTGCTGACCCGTCAGTAACTACTGCTACCATGCGCCCTTTTGATGTGTATTCATATACCGAATCCGGATTATTGCTTATTTCTTTACATGGCTCAGCAACACCTGGTGTATAAGCAAGGCTTAAATCTCTGGCATCTTTTAACGGGACTTTACTGATCACTTCTATCTTACCTTGATTCTCTATGTGGAGTTTTAAGGCATCATGTTTCATATCCATGGATAAACCTCCCACTATTTATTATTGATTCTATTGTATTCTATATTTTTGAGGTTCAGTTTCGTAAAGATTGTTTCCTTGAGAATCTATGACAACTATTGCCGGAAAATCTTCAACATAGAATTTATGTATAGCCTCAGCACCTAAGTCTTCATAGCAAATTACTTCCACTTTTTTTATGCTTTTGGAAATCAAGGCTGCTGCTCCGCCTATGGCTCCTAAATAAACCGCACCGTACTCTTTCATTGCATCAATTACTTCTTTGGATCTTTTACCTTTTCCAATCATTCCTTTAAGGCCCAGTTTCAATAAATCCGGTGCATAGGGATCCATTCTGTAACTTGTAGTAGGACCTGCCGAGCCTGCAGCATGACCGGGTTTAGCCGGTGCAGGGCCTACATAGTATATAAGCTGTCCTTTTAAATCAACTGGAAGTTCTTTCCCACTATTTATAAGCTCGACTAACCGTTTATGGGCTGCATCTCTGCCAGTATAAATCACTCCTGTTATCAGAACATTGTCTTTAGCCCTCAGTTTTCTAACCTCTTCTGTAGTAACAGGAGTTTTTAGTCTAATAACTTTTCCCACCGATTCTCCCTCCTTCACTTTTATATAACCTTTTGCGCATGTCTGGCTGCATGACAGCAAATATTAACAGCTACTGGAAGTCCGGCTATATGAGTCGGAAAATATTCAATATTTACCGAAAGAGCTGTTGTTCTGCCACCAAGGCCTGCAGGACCTATGCCGGATTTATTTATTTCTTGTAAAATCTCCGTTTCAAGTTCGGCATATCGCAAATCTTCATTATGTTCCCCAACAGGCCTTAGTAAAGCCTTTTTAGATAAAATCGCAGCCATTTCCATTGTGCCGCCAATACCCACTCCAACGATAATTGGTGGACATGGATTTGGCCCAGCATCTACAGCTGTCTTAATAACAAAATCTCTTACACCTTCTACACCGTCTGCAGGTTTTAGCATCTTTATACTGCTCATATTCTCACTACCAAATCCCTTGGCAGTTACAGCAATCCTTACTTTATCGCCTGGTACTATTTTTATATGGGTTATTGCCGGTGTGTTGTCTTTTGTGTTAGTTCTGTCAAAAACAGGTTCACTAACTACTGACTTGCGCAAATATCCCTCTGTATATGCCTCCCTTACTCCCTGATTTATAGCTTCATTAAAATCCCCGTCTACTATTATCGCTTCTTGGCCTAATTCAATGAAGAGAACCGCCATACCCGTATCTTGACATAGTGCTATCTTCTCCTGGGCTGCAATTTCGTCATTTTTAATTATCTGTTCCAAGACTGATTTGCCAACTGGAGATTCTTCTATTTCATACTGTTCTTTAAGTTTGTTGTAAACATCCTTTCCGATAAAATAATTTGCCTCCAAGAACAAATCTCGAACAGTATTCTTGATTACTTCCGCTTTAATCTCTCTCACAAAATTCACCTCACTAATTCTCTTCTCTCCTAAAAACTAGGAAATCACATAACTTTATTATATCTTACAATAAACTCACTATAGAAATATTTTTTGCTATTTTGTTACGTCAGAGCTCGGTTCAGTCATAGCCTTGGGACATAATATTTTTTCTATCTCCTCCGGAGTGAAAGTACCCTTTTCAGAAATTATTTCCGGTACAGTTTTGTCGCTGCCCATAACTTCTTTAGCAAGTTTTGTTGCACCCTCATAACCTATATAAGGCACTAATGCCGTAATGATTCCTACGCTTCTGTCAACCATGTCTTTACACCTGTCGCGATTTGCTGTTATCCCAATTATACACTTTTCCCTAAAGACTCTTACCACATTTGTAAGTATTTCCAAGGATTGTATTATATTAAATACCATCACCGGTTCCATAACATTTAGTTCAAATTGGCCTGCTTTCACCGCAAGAGCAACAGTATGGTCATTCCCAATGACTTGAAAAGCCACCTGATTTACTACTTCAGCCATTACAGGATTTACCTTGCCTGGCATGATTGATGAACCCGGTTGTACCGGAGGAAGATTTATCTCACTAAGACCGGTTCTCGGTCCTGATGCCATCAGTCTTAGATCATTGGCTATTTTTGATAAATTTAATGCTAGCATCTTTAAACTCCCTGAAAAAGCTGCAAGGGTATCAGTATTTTGTGTTGCATCTACCATATTGTCAGTACCATGGATAGGAAGACCGGAGATTTTTCTTAGGTTCTCTATGGTATATTCGATATACTCTACTTTAGCATTCAGGCCAGTACCTACGGCAGTAGCTCCCATATTTACTTCATTAAGAGCTTCAGAAGCTGTTTCAATTCTATGTATGTCCCTACTAATAGCTCGTGCATATGCTCCAAATTCCTGCCCTAAGCGAATGGGAACAGCATCTTGAAGATGTGTGCGGCCCATTTTTATAACATCATCAAATTCCTCGGATTTTGTTATGAGCGCCTGGTGCAACTGTTCTAACTCTGCTAAAAGATTTTTCACTAATTTTATTACTGCAATTCGAACAGCAGTTGGGAAGGCATCGTTGGTGGACTGAGACATATTTACATGTGAATTTGGTGAAATCAGCTTATAATCTCCTTTTTCCCCCCCAAGAATCTCTATCGCTCTATTGGCGATTACTTCGTTGGCATTCATATTTAGTGATGTGCCGGCACCACCTTGTATGACATCAACTATAAACTGATCCAGATACTGCCCTTCCAAGATTTCATCGGTAGCTTGGATAATTGCATCAGCTTTTTCTTTTTCCAATTGCCCCACTTTCATATTGGCAAGGGCAGCTGCCTTTTTGACCATAGCCAGAGCCAATACCAGCTTTTTATGCGGCCGGTATCCCGTGATAGGGAAATTCTCCAATGCACGTTGGGTTTGTATACCATAATATGCATCTTTCGGTATTTCCCTTTTACCCAATAAATCATGTTCTAAGCGTTGCTTTTCCATCTAAATGCCTCCTCTTCCATCATTATTTTCATTAAATATTTTGTATATTCCACGCATTTGAGTTAATGCCGTGATAATCTTTACTTGCCACATCAAAGGTTTAAGTCATATTTCTATTACATCCCCCTTCCTCTAATATACCATATCACTTTTTTTTGCCAGGTCAACACAACATTTAGCAAGTATAGAAAC
>CAZFME010000112.1:0-7291 GCA_964520055.1 uncultured Clostridia bacterium | reverse complement strand
CATTACGTGAACCTACAGTAATCACTAAATCTGCATTAGCAAATGTTTGCATTCCAAGTTTAGTCCGATAAAGGCCCACTTGTCCAAAGGATAGTGGATGATCCTCCTCTATGCTACCTCTGCCTGAAGGAGTAGTCATTATGGGCATGCCTAATAATTCCGCCATTGCTTTCAATTCATCATGAGCCCCTGAGCGACGTGCTCCCCCACCTGCTACTATAACAGGTAGAGAGGCATTAGATATTAGTTCTACTGCTTTGAATATTTGTTTAGGATCACCCGTAGTTCGTAGCTGCCGAATAGCAGGTACGTAGTCTGGAATATCAGCTTGGCCTCTGCCGACCTCTGTTGGAATTTCTATATATACAGGACCGGGTTGTCCATTAGTAGCCAATGAAAAAGCCCTGTGAATAACCCAAGGTATTTTTTCAGCATAAGGAACTCGGACAGCCCATTTGGTTATAGAAGACATAATTCCTAACTGATCGGTCTCTTGAAATGCCCCTTTGCCGTCCTTATGTCCGTCGACGCCAGGACATATCGCGATAACAGGGGCACAAGTTGCCAAAGATTCAAGCATAGCCGGTGTCAGGTTAGCTATACCCGGTCCCTCACTGGCAAAACAGATGGCCGGATCACCTGTGGTTAGAGAATGGGCCATTGCCATGAAACCTCCAGCTGCTTCATGTCTTACTTGGATTGCTTTTATGGATGGTTCATCATAAAGAGCATCATATAGATCGCGAGGGCTGCTGGGAAGCCCATATACAAATTTAATGCCCTCAGATTTTAGTGCATGAACTACTGCATGCCATCCAGTCATTAATGTCATGATTTTTTCACCTCATAATATTTGTTTGTTTTAACTTTATAAATAAAAATAGCTTTAATTTGAACTTAGCAAAACTTAAAAACATTGTTAAACAGGCTAATACCATAGCTGTCAGATGTCAAAACCATAGAGATGCAATGCACGTGTTGCTTATCTGCCTTAGTTTTAAGTGTGTTATATGAAATGTCAAAGTCATGGAAATGCAACGCACTATCTATGGAGCAGTAATTATTGCAGTTACCCATTTTGTTGGCTTTGGTCACTATCACATCTTATGGATAGGCTCACCCAGCAAATCAAAAGCTGCCTCCATAATAGCTTCCGAAAGGGTTGGATGAGCATGGATTGTATTTGCCAGCTCCTCTGCAGTGCACTCAAGCTTTATGGCAAGTGAAGCTTCTGCTATCATTTCAGTTGCATGGGGACCTATGATGTGAACTCCCAATATTTCGTTATATCTTGGCTCAGCTATGATTTTAACAAATCCGTATCTTTCTCCCATGGTCATGGCTTTGCCGCTAGCAGCATAGGGGAATCGGCCTACTTTAATATTATCTTTATACTTTACTCTGGCCTCTAGTTCACTCATTCCAACTGATGCCACCTCAGGATTCGTGTAGATACAGGAAGGTATGACCTTATAGTCCATCTTGGTCTTTTCACCTAAGATATTTTTAACGGCTACTATCCCTTGATGTGAGGCCACATGAGCTAACATGGATTTACCTGTGACGTCTCCGATAGCGTAGATGTTTTCTATGTTGGTTTGAAGATAGTCATTTACAACTATACCGGTCTTATCTATATTAAGGCCTGTATCTATAAAAGCATCGACTGCAGGTGTCCTGCCTGTTGCCACTAAAACTTTTTCTGAATCTACGGTTTTGATACCTTCTTGTGTTTCAAAAAAGGTTTGTAGGGTGTTTTCTTTTTGCTTTATTTGTTTAGCTCTTGTATCAGTATATATTTTGATACCTTGTTTTTCAAGGTGTTTTCGGAGTGCTTTTGAGATATCTTTATCATGGTTTGGTAGGATATTTTGAAGCATTTCTATTATGGTAATTTCAACACCAAATGTATTGTATATGTACCCAATTTCAAGGCCTATAACTCCCCCTCCTATTATCAGCATTGATGAGGGGAGTGTTTCCAGGAAAAGGGCCTGATCACTTGTTATGACGTTTTGAAGGTTATGGCCCAGAATCGGTATTGTGGTTGAGATAGAGCCGGTGGCAATGATTATGTTATCGGCGGTAATGGTGTTTTGTTTAGTTTCACCTGATATTATTATGGTGTTTTTCTCAGATAGCTTAGCAGTGCCATTAAAGACTGTAACACCATTGGCTTTTAAAAGGTTTTTTACACCTTGTGTAAGGGTTTTTACGCTGCGGGAACTGTTTTTCTGCATAATATTCCAGTCAATCTTAATTTCACCTGCACTGATACCAAATCTGTGAGCGTTTTTTAGGTCTTGCAGCAGTTTTGCACTGTGGATTAGGGCTTTGGTGGGGATACAGCCTCGATTTAGACATGTGCCCCCTAATTCGCGCTTTTCTATTAGGGCTATTTTGGCTTGCTTTTTACCTGCGTAGATGGCAGCAGTGTAACCTCCGGGGCCACCTCCGATGATAGCTATATTGTAATGCATTGTAAATCACTTCCTTTTTAAAGTAACATATTCATCGGCTCTTCAAGGATTTGTTTTATATTCTGTAGGAATTTTGCTCCTGCAGCTCCGTCTATTGCACGGTGATCACAAGATAAAGTGAGGTTCATCATTGGCCGTATGGTTATTTTATCGTCTATTACTACAGGTTTTTTTGTTATTTTGCCTACGGCAAGTATTGCTGTTTCCGGCTGGTTTATGATGGCACTAAATTTTTCTATGTCATACATACCCAGGTTTGTTATTGTAAAGGTACCACCTTGGTAATCATCAGGCAATAGCTTTTTATCTTGTGCTTTTTGTATGAGGTCTGCAGTCTCTTTTGCAATTACGCCAAGACTCTTTTTATCCGCATCCTTAACCACAGGTACTATAAGACCGTCATCTAAGGCTACTGCAAGGCCAATATTGATATTTTGTTTTAGAATTATTTGTTCTTGTGTAAAACTTGAGTTTATTACAGGGTTTTGTTTTAAGGCTGTTGCTGAGACTTTTATAAGTATGTCATTGTAGGATAATTTTGCGTCATATTGGTTTTGTACTTGAGCTTGGAGTTTTTGTCTCAAGTCGATGGTATTTGTCATATCTACTTCTAATGAAAGGTATATATGTGGTACAACTTTTTTGCTGTGTGCCATTTTCTCAGCAATGATTTTTCTCATGCCAATTACGGGGATGGTATCTTTTATTGTCAACTCTTCACTTATAGGTATTTGCTCTTTTAGCAGGTCTTGTTTTGTAATTCTTTCACCGGGGGCCTTTTGTATGGTCTTAAGATCTATTTGCTGTTCTTCGGCTATTTTTTTAGCCACTGGTGTAGCTCTTATTTTGTTTTCCTGTATGTATGATATTACATCTTTTTCCACAATTCTGCCATTAGGTCCTGTAGCAATAATTTTTGATAAGTCTATCTGATTTTCTCTTGCCACTCTTTTGGCTGCCGGGGAGGCTTTTATTTTATCCGGGATTGTTTGATTTGCTACTTTTGTTTTATCTTGTTGTTGCTGCAAGATGTGATGTATATACTCTTGTTCTTGAGTTGATATGTCTTTTTCTGTTGCATCTGTGATTTCCGGAAGTTCTTCATCGGCACTGGCTATTATAGCTATAGGCTGGCCCACCGGGGCTACCTCTCCTTCTTGAACCAATATCTTCTTAAATATACCTGAAGTCTCGGCTTCGTCTTCGATGTTTACTTTGTCGGTCTGTATTTCTACATATATTTCTCCTTGTTTCACCGGGTCACCTTCGTTTTTAAGCCATTTTACTATGGTACCTTCGGTCATGGTGGTGCCCAGCTTGGGCATTTTTACTATGGTGGCCATGAGTGTCCTCCTTTATTTCAGTAATTCTTTTACGCCCTGTATTATGTCGGAAACTTGAGGTACGGCGTGTTTTTCTAGGTTGGGGTTGTAGGGGATGGGGATATCAAGGCCTGCAAGTCGTTTGATGGGTGCATCCAGGTAGTCGAAGGCTTCGCTTCCTGCAATCCCTGCTGCTACTTCAGCACCCCAGCCGTAACTTATGGGGTCATCTTCAACTATGATTATTCTTCCTGTCTTTTTCACCGAGTCTATGATGGTCTGTAGATCCAAGGGTTTTAAAGTCCTGGGGTCTATGACTTCTATGTCTATTCCTTGTTGCTGTAATTTTTCGGCAGCTTCTAATGCTTTTGGTACCATTATTGAACCGGCTACTATGGTAATGTCTTTGCCCGTCCTTTTTATGTCGGCTTTACCCAGGGGTATGGTGTAGTCTTTTTCAGGAACTTCTCCTTTTGTCCAGTAGAGAAGTTTATGTTCTGCAAATACTACGGGGTTGTTGTCTCTTATAGCTGATTTTATAAGGCCTTTTACGTCATAGGGAGTAGATGGCATTGCTACTTTGAGGCCCGGGAAGTGGGCAAAGACAGCGGGAAAGCTCTGAGAGTGTTGGCCTGCCGCTCCGGTGCCGCAACCCATGGGACCTCGGATAACCATAGGGACTTGGGCTTTGCCACCAAACATGTAGCGGTTTTTAGCACCCTGGTTTACAAGCTGATCCATGGCTATGGTAAAAAAATCAAAGAACATGATTTCCGCTACAGGCCGCATACCGCATAGGGCTGCTCCGACGGCAGCACCGGCTATGGCAGCTTCAGAAATAGGGGTGTCAATTATTCTATTTTCACCGAATTCTTCAAATAAGCCCTTGGTGACTCCAAAGGCACCACCGTAAAGGCCTACATCTTCTCCTATAATAAATACGGTTTCGTCTTTTTGCATTTCTTCTCTTAATCCTTCTCTTAAAGCGTCTATATAAAGCTTTTCAGCCATTGTTTTCGCCTCCGGTTTTGTTTTTTATATTTTTACGCATATACTCCGTCCATAATCTCTTCTATTTTAGGTTCCGGGCTGTTTAGTGCATATTCCAGAGCTTCTTGTATAGCCTTTTCCACAGCTTCTTGAATTTTTGTTATTTCTTCCTCGGTAGCCGTGCCTTCATTGATTAGTTTTTGTCTGTATCGTTTTATGGGACATTTTTGTTTCCACTCTTCTTCTTCCTGCCTTGTTCTGTACACCCTTGGATCGCTTTTTGAATGTCCCAACCAGCGATAAGTTTTAGCTTCTATGAGGGATGGGCCGTCACCTTGTCTTGCTCTTTTTACGGCTTCTTTTACAACTTGGTATACGGCCTCTATGTCGTTGCCGTCTACTATAATTCCGGGGATGTCGTAGGCTGCTGCTCTTCCTGCAGCATCTTTAACGGCACTGGCTTTTTTAAAGGGGACCGACATGCCGTATTGGTTGTTTTCACACAGGTATATTACCGGCAGCTTTTTTACAGCAGCAAGGTTTACAGCTTCATGAAATACTCCCTGGTTTGTGGCTCCGTCTCCGAAAAAGCACAGGGTTACTTTGCCGTCCTTTTTTAGTTTTGATGCCAGGGCTGCCCCAGTGGCGATGGGTATTCCGCCGCCTACAATGCCGTTGGCACCAAGGTTTCCCAGTTCAAGGTCGGCTATATGCATTGACCCACCTCGCCCCCGACAGTAACCTGTTTCCTTTCCCAAGAGTTCCGCAAACATTTGAGGAAGTTTGCCGCCCTTTGCTATGCAATGGCCATGGCCACGATGTGTACTTGTTATCATGTCCTTTTCATCGAGGGCGGCTATGGCTCCTACAGCTGATGCTTCTTGGCCTATCGATAAATGGCAGGTGCCCCAAATAAGGTCCGCTTTAAACAGCCTGTCTACTTCTAACTCGAAGTTTCGTATTTCATACATTTTTTTATACATCCACAGTTTTTTGTCTCTAGATAAGGTCATTGAATCAGCTCCTCTTTAATAATAAATGAATTGGACCCTTTTAAATAATACAAATTAATTACCTTCAGTTTATAACTGTATTCTATTTTCTATATAATGCAATTTGTGTACCACGACTTAGGCATATTTTGTTGAAAATATACCTATTAATCATTTATATCACCTTGTTCTGTAATCTGCGAAGCTGCAGAATTAGTGAGTCTTCATCCAGCTCAACCATATCATAGGTGAGGGTCTCTCCTTTTTTCACATCGGTTTTTAACTTTACTTTTGAACTGACTAATCCTAAAGGCAATGCATTTTCTTTTTG
The DNA here is from genome assembly GCA_964520055.1 of uncultured Clostridia bacterium. GTDB lineage: Bacteria > Bacillota > Thermosediminibacteria > Thermosediminibacterales > Tepidanaerobacteraceae > DUNY01. The sequence continues at coordinate 1,176 of CAZFME010000112.1, read as the reverse complement.
GGCATTATCATAAGTATCTATTAATCCATATACTGTATATCCTCCGATTCCATCTAAATATGATTCTGCTTTTAAATCCTTCTTTGCTACTGCTACAGTTTCAGACACCGGTGCACCTTTCGGCGCTATTGTCGGTTCATGGTATATATAGGCCCGAGCTGCGGACAAAGGAGTTTCAATGCTGGTAAGGTGATAAGGTCTGTACAAAACATAGTTTGGCCCTTCACCCATGGAAAGATAAGCCATTTCTTCTTTTACAGCCGGAAGATTTGTAGTCACTATAACAAAAACTCCCGGTGCTATACCATTCACGTATTCCACCACCTGATATCTTTCCAAAATGCCCCCTTGTTCCTTAAGGCTAAACAGTTTTGGCAGTTCCTCAACGGTAGCTTCCGGGCCTATTAATCCTTTTTTCGTCGGTAAAAACCCAGTTGCATTTGAGACACATGTCATTTCAACCATAGTTTTAGTTCCGTCTATAAAAGAAGTCAGCATTTTAGGATTCATGTTGCTTTCTTGGGCTTTCTCTCTGGCCGTATCAGGATTGGCTTCTACATTCAGAGGATTGTTCTTACCTTTGCCGGCTACTAATACCTCAAATCCCATAGCATCTACAAAATCATACAGTTCTTTTATGGCACCCGGTTCGTCGCCTGCAGAAACAGTATATACTACCTCGGCACTATCGGCCATCGTTTTCAGTATGGGCCCTATAGTAACATCAGTCTCTACATTTAGCATTACAATATGTTTGCTATTATAAATCGAGTCAAACGCAATTTTGGCACCGGTTTCGGGCACGCCGGTAGCATCTATTACTACGTCAATCGGTAAAGACCTGGTTACTACATCAAGATTTTCTGTAATAATGTATTTCCGCTTTTTAATAGCTGCCTCAGCTTCTGAAGGTGTACCTACCAAAACAATATCATCGGTTTTCACACCTGCGAGAACATAGACGTTCTTAGCCCTTTCCAAGTTTAAATCGGAAATTATGACAGGACAAATACCCTTCATGCAAAACATCTGGCTTACCATACCACGTCCCATTTGACCAGCTCCAACTATACCAACATTAATTTTTTTACCCTGTTCAGCAAGTTCCTTAAGTTTAGTATTTAAATTAAGCATAGAATTACATCTCCTAAATAGTTATTTGAGATTAGTAAAAGG
>CAZFME010000111.1:0-7304 GCA_964520055.1 uncultured Clostridia bacterium | reverse complement strand
TAGCTCACCCCCAGCAGTTTTAAAAGCTCTTGAATTTCGTGTTTGGTGCGTTTTTCTGTAAAGGCCACCAGAAGTTTGTTTTTTTCATCGGGGAAAAATCTATCGAGCTTCAGTCCTGGTAAAATGTTATACTCCAGTGCTTGCTGATATTTATTATCAAGGTCGTTTACTTCAACTACAACTTCATTGAAGACTTTGGAATTGATGACTTTTATACTGCCTGATTTCTGTGCCTCGTCGATAAAGTATCGCGCATTGGCATGAGAGTGATATGCCACATCTTTAAGGCCTTTTTTGCCTAAGTATGCCAAATATATGGTTGCAGCCAGAGCGTTTAAGGCCTGGTTTGAGCAGATATTGGAGGTAGCTTTTTCTCTGCGGATATGCTGCTCTCGAGCTTGAAGGGTTAGCACGAAAGCCCGCTTTCCGTGAGTATCCACCGTCTCTCCTACAATTCTACCGGGCATTCGCCTCACATATTTGGATTTGGTCCCCATGAAGCCTAAATAAGGGCCGCCGAAATTCAGGGGATTACCTAATGGCTGTCCTTCTCCTACCACTATGTCAGCTCCATAATCAGAGGGAGGTTTTAAAAGACCCAGAGATATGGGATTGGCCGACACAATTAGCATGATATTATTTTCCCGTGCTATTTTCTCCGCCCGCTTTACATCTTCCAACACCCCGAAAAAGTTGGGCAAGCTTATGGCAAGGGCAGCAGTGCTGCCGTCAATGAGGCTTTCTACCTGCTCCCAATCGGTTTCGTAGGATTGGGTATATGATGCAGACACAACATCGATTTCGGCACCGAAACCATAGGTTCTGGCTGTAGTTATATATTCGGGATGCAGGGTACCGGAAAGCAGCACTTTATTTTTTTTCTTTATATTGCAAGCCATTAGAATTGCCTCGGCTAGACTTGATGCACCATCATAAATTGAGGCATTTACCACATCCATACCGGTTAGCCTTGCTATCATAGTCTGGTATTCGAAAATGGCTGCCAGAGTCCCTTGGCTGCGCTCGGCCTGATACGGTGTATAGGAGGTATAAAACTCCGAACGGCTGAGTAGAGCGCTAACCACTGCAGGCACATAATGGTCATATGCCCCGGCTCCGATAAAATTTACATAATCAGCAGCTTTGTTTTTTTTGCTGATGTCCAGTAGTTCAGATTTAAGCTCAACCTCACTCTGAGGTTGAGGAAGGTTCATGTCCCGAGCAAGTTTCACATTATCGGAAACATCATCAAAGAGGCTCTCCACACCTGGAATGCCCAAGGTTTCGAGCATCTCATGGATTTCCGAAGGTGCATGACTAATATATCGCATATCTACTCCCCTTCCACCTGTTCTGCATATTCCTCCGGTGTCAGCAAATCAGCGAGCTCGCTTTCGTCTTCCACCTCCACCACTATCATCCAACCATCATCATAGGGGCTCTTGTTTACCAGCTCTGGGCTATCATTTAAGGCTTCATTTACCTCTACTACCGTTCCGGAAACCGGGGCAAATAAATCTGAAGCAGCTTTGACTGATTCTACCGAGCCGAATGTCTCGCCACTTACAACCTTGTCACCGACTTCCGGCAGTTCCACGTATACCACATCACCTAGTTCGTCCTGGGCATGGTCGGTAATGCCTATTTTCCCGAGTTTTCCTTCCATCAAAATCCACTCATGCTCTTCAGTATACTTTAAATTCGCAGGAATATGACTCATGAAATTCACTCCTTATTTTTTTGTAAGCTTGATTTTGAAAAATCAACTGTGGCCATCAAGCAATACCTGTGTTATTGCCTAACAACCTTTGGCTTATTTTTACACTTTATGCGGGTTTATCTCTTCAAAAAACTGGTTGGCACTTTTTCTGCCCGGTGTTTTTTGCCTCGAATTTCAATTGCGAAGGATGTATCTTTGGGGCCAGTAGAAGGTATTTTTACCAGAGCCATGGCTAAATATTCCTTAACATAGGGTGCAAATCCTCCAGAGGTTACCTTCCCTACCTGTTTGCCTTCGTAGTAAACCGGATAATCCTGCCTAGGTACACCTCTGTCAAGGAGCTTGAGCCCTATAAGCTGCCTTTTATCACTTTGCTCGTTTTGAGCGCGGAGCACATCACGTCCATTAAAAGGTTTATTCAGATCTATAAACCGATTAAGACCAGCTTCAATAGGGGTAATGTCCGGTCCCAGTTCATGGCCGTATAAGGGCAGGCCAGCTTCAAAGCGCAAGGTATCCCTTGCCCCCAGCCCGCAGGGAGTTACACCAATATCAATAAATTTGCTAAAGAGTTTTTTTACCACATCCGGTGGGCCATAGATTTCAAAACCGTCACTGCCGGTGTATCCGGTGCGGGATATAATCAACGTATCTCCCTCATGTTTCATGGTTTTAAAGTTAAAGGGTTTAAGTTGTACCTCTCCGAGAAGCTCTTTTACAAATTTGGCACTTTCGGGACCTTGAATGGCAATGAGACCATAATCGTGACTTACATCTTCCACTATAACATCTTTTGGCACAAAGCTTTTAACATGCTCGAAATCCTTATCTTTATTTGCTGCATTTACTACAAGCAGGTACTGCGTGGAACTGAGTTTGTAAACCATAAGATCATCCACGGTTCCACCATCGTCATAGGTCATGATGGTGTATTGCACTCGGCCTTCTTTGATTTTATGGATGTTGTTGGTAAGAAGCCCATTTAGAAAATCACCGGCCTTTTGCCCTTTGACCGATATTTCTCCCATGTGTGACACATCGAATATACCTGCTTTTGCCCTTACAGTCATATGCTCATCAATTATCGAAGTATACTGTATGGGCATTTCAAAGCCTGCAAAATCCACCATCTTTGCCTCAAGTTTTAAGTGCTCTTGGTAGAGCGGAGTTTTTTTAAGCATTTTGTCCCTCCTTTTTAGATTTTGATAGTGTGCAAATTTTTTGTTATTTTGGCGATAAAAAAATGTTCTAAGTATAAAGCAACAAAAAATCAGCCTATACTTAGAACCTCTGTCCTTTTGCCTGAAAGATTTCCCTCTTCGGCGCTAAAGCTCTCCAGAGGTTGGTCCAAAGGTGATCCTTTTGCCTGAGAGTTTCGCCCATGCCCCGGCTTACCCCTTCGGCGCCCTGTAAAAGGGTCTCTCTCAACCTTTTTCATGCCATTATATGTGAATACTTGCCTTTATCATAGCATTTTTTTAAAAATTATACAAGACTGGCCAAAAATGTTTTCATAAGACCCGTTCCTTGTGTTGCTCTTGTGGCGCGCTCTTCTCTGGTATCTGCACTAATCATAAACCATTCTCAAAACTGTTTTTTCGTCGTTTGCTTTTCATAGAAATGGCTGAATGAACCATTAAGTAACTAATCGATGCCAGAATGACTATAACGGCACCGGATGGAATATTGACAACACAAGATATCCAGAGGCCGGTCAAGCAAAAGAAGCTGCCTATTACTACTGATAACACCATTCTTGACTTAAGACTTTTGGCAAGTAATCCTGCTATAGCCGTTGGTGCTGTAAATAAGGCGAGAACCAGTATGATTCCTACAACACGAATCAGCACAACAATGGACATGGCTATTAAAACAAAAAGCAAATACTCTAAAAAGCCGGTTTTGATACCTACAATCGTAGCAAATTCCTCATCAAAAAGATAGGATTTCCAGTAATCGTACAGTGCTACAATTACGAATACTACAATCAGCGTAAGAACGGCTATCAAATATAAATCCGTTCTTGTCACCGACAGAATACTTCCGAAAAGGTATGATGATAAATCAGGAGGGTACCCCGGCATTAAAGCAATGAATAAAATCCCGAGGGCCATACCCAAGGACCAAAAAAGCCCGATAATTACATCAGAACGTGTTCCGCCTTTTCTTTTGATATAACCTATTCCTAAAGCGGCACAAATGGATATCAAAAAAGCTCCGATGATGGGCTCAAAACCTAAAAGATATCCAAGCCCCACCCCTCCGTAAGATGTGTGGGCGATACCTCCACTCATCATCACGAGTTTTTTTTCAACAATTATCACACCAATTATTCCACATACAATGCTTGCAAAGATACTTGCAATGAATGCATTCTGAATAAACTGATATTGAAATAATGATGAAAGCATTTTATTCGTCCCCCTTGTGCTCTCGCAGCACCCTATGCGGTACACCGTGAGCTATAAGATCTACAGGACACCCATAAAGTTTTTTTACAATATTTTCATTGATTTCCGTACCTCCATGATAAACCAAACGTTCATTAATACACGCCAGAGACTTTACATGTGATGAAACGGCAAGCAGGTCATGAGTCACCAAAATAATCGTCATACTGTTATTTAAAGTCTCGAGCAGTGAAAAAATCTGATCTCTGGAGCTGGCATCCACACTGGCAGTAGGTTCATCCAGCAGTAAAAGTTTAGGCTCCACTGCAAGGGCTCTTGCTATAAGCATTTTTTGAAATTCTCCGCCGGAAAGCTCAGAAATCATCCTATCTTTAAGCTTGTATATCCCTACTTGGCTCAGCAATTCATCCGCTTTTTTCATATCACTGTGCTTGTATTTATGAAACAATGATAACACAGGGTTAAGCCTACCTGTCAATATCACCTGTTTTACAGTGATGGGGAAGTTTTTATCGAGGATTGTAATTTGAGGCACATAACCGATTAGTTTCCCCGTTTTGCCGGGCTTTCTTCCGTAAACGGTTATTTCGCCCGCTGCCGGAGTGACCAATCCGAGAATTGCTTTTAGAAGTGTGGTTTTACCTCCGCCGTTTGGCCCGATTATGCCTAAATATTCACCTTCATCCACATTAAGGGAAACACCTGTCAGAGCTGGGGTCTTCCCGTATTGTACCGACAGATTTTGGATATAAACCGCTTTTTGAAGTTGTCTTGAGTTTTGAAGATTTTTTAATTCAATCATTTCATCACCTCAGCCATAAGCTGAGCCATATTTTGAAGGTTTTTAACGTAATTCGGTGAAAGAGGTTCCAGCTGCACCGTTTTCCCTCCGATTTCCTCTGCAAAGGACTGTGCCTGTTTGCTTGAAATTTCGGCCTGATAGAAAATCGCTTTTATATTTTCGGCTTTGGCAAGATCGATCACTTCCTGTAATCGCTGTAGAGTTGCCTCCTTGCCTTCCTCCTCCAGAGCATACATCTTAAGGCCGTAGTCATCGGCAAGATATCCGAAAGCAGGGTGGAATACAATAAACTTTCTATCCTTTATGCCTTCCAAAGATTTTTGCAGGTCTTTATCTAGTTCATCAAGTTCGGCTATGTAAGCCTGTGCATTCTTTTCATATTGGTCCTTGTTTTTCGAGTCTAACTGACCCATCTCACGTGCAATAACCTCCACCATTGTTTTTGCTCTTTTAGGTGAAAGCCATATGTGTGGATCTCTTTGTCCGGGTGCAATCTCTCTATCAGGGTATACCTTTGATACTTCTTCCTGAAGTTTGACGATTTTCATGTCTTTTATTTCCGATGCTTTTGGTAAAATATTTGCGGCTTCCGTGGGAACACCTATGGTAAAGTAAAGTTTTGCCTTGCTAAATTGCTCCATTTCCTTAGGAGTAGGCTCATAATTTGCAGGGCTGTTGCCAGGCGGAACCATTACCACAACCTCTGCCAGGTCACCGCACACCGCTTCTACAAAGGTCTTCTCCGGAACTATTGTCACTGTAATAACCGGTTTTTCAACAGCCGCCTTCTCATTGCCGCCGCAACCTGCCATAAACAAAAGCATTAAAACCAGCATCACACCTGCCTCTACACGTACAACTCTTTTTGTTTTCATTGGTCTTCCTTCCTTAACCCTATTATTTAAACCCAAATGCAAATCATTTGCATTTACAATTATATTGTAGCTGCTATTCTTTGTCAATATTAATATTGACAATTTGTGGTTATTTTATAATATAAAAAAGACCCTTGTTTAGGGCCTGTCATGTATGCCGAGGTTTTTTAACATAACTTGCAATTCTATTTACTTCAAATCAATAACTATATCATCTACTTTCCATGGTATATGTCAGCATAAATCAACTAATTTTTTCCATTCTTTCCAGAAGGTCTTCTATATCAGAAGGTATGCGAAGTCGCGCATAATTTTTACCTAAATTTGTAAACTCCTCTCCGGGAGCGGTTATAATCCCGTTTTTCAAAAAGTGATTATACAAGTTTCCCTTATCTTTACTTCCGAGGGTTAGTATTGGAATTTCAAGGTCAGTTTCGGCTATAATGAATTTCCCCTTGCATACTGAGATGAGTTTTGCTTTGTTCTTCTTTATGTTTGTTCTACACTGTATTATAAATTCACTATCATTCAATGTTTCGGTTATTATATTGCTCAAAATATCAGGAAAGACAAAGGGCGGTATATTTACTTTATCGTAATATTCTTTCAGACAGCCTTTAACAATAAGGTAACCCAACCTTATATTGGCCAGACCCAGACCTTTGGAAAAAGAGCGCACTGTCAGTAGATTGTCATATTTTTCACATATACTTATAGCCGAATTAGATGGAGCCATATAATCCCCGTAGGCCTCATCCAAAATAACAGGTATTCCGTAATCTGCTGCTCTTTCAGTGATTTCTTCAATTATGGAAATCTCTAAAACTTGCCCTGTAGGATTGTTGGGATTGTCGATGTAAATGACACTATAAGAATCGTTGATTGCATTTAGAAATCTTTTATAGGGGAATTTAAAATTTTCTTCTTCTCTCAAGCTAATATAATCATAAACTCCTCCATGGATTTTTACTAAGTTTTCATATTCCGAAAACTGGGGACAATAGCCAAGGACTTTACTGCCACTTTCTATGAATAATCTGTTTAATTTGATTAGAACATTGACGGAACCTGTGCCTAAAAAGATTTCATTTTCATTTAATTCAGTCACATCCGACCAATAGTTGATAATGGCTTTTTTTATTGTATTATAGGAAGGATCAGGATATCTGGACATACCGTCCCAGTCAATATTTTTTGTGGTTTTTTTAGCCAGGCCTGAACAGCCATAAGGGTTTACTCCCAAAGAACAGTCTATAACATCATCTTTTCTTATTCCATATTCGGCTAGTTTCTCCCATGGATCCTTTGCATATGACTTAGGCCGGAAGTCTTGTAAAACCGGTCTGATTTTCCTTATAATCTTGTTAATGGATATCGTCCCCTTTTTGTTTTAACTTTATTCTGATTCAGCCGGGAATGTTGCAAAACCGATAAAAGCATATATTATAGCGATAATCGGAGCGATAAAAGGTAGATAACAATATGGAATATATTCC
>CAZFME010000110.1:0-7355 GCA_964520055.1 uncultured Clostridia bacterium | reverse complement strand
ATTGTTTATCTAAAATTAGTGTTTTTCCATTTTATGTCTTCATGCGTTGACCGTGAGCTCATTCCGCGATTTGGATTTAATGATAATGAAGCCCATTTTTTTAACCGTTTCTAAGTCCTTGCGGTCCCCGGCGTTCACTATATATATACCCCCACAATTTTTACAGGTGAGCTGTATCTTGTCAGCACTAAGGCTTGCAGCCACATCCTGACTTTTGCACTGACAGTATATCTGCTTATTTTCAGCCATATCATGAATATAGTTTATCAATTCATATACGATAAGCGGATTGGTAAAATAATCATCCAAGCCCATTTCTTGTATCAGCAATTCCACCTCACGCTTATGTTTGGTAACCAACTCTTTTACATCGGTTTTTGAGCCAAAATACCCTAATTTACGACCACATCCGCTGCAGAATGCATGATGACCTCCCGGCCGATTTAATGATTTAAGAGGTATGCTGAAAATATTATTTTCTTTGCATTCATCACAGTATATCTCAATTCTCATTCCACTTTTACGGCGAGATACCGTAAGCGGTTTTTGTTCATATCTTTGAAATAGGCTGATAGGTATTATATCCATATTCTCATTGTCTTTAAATAAGGCCACAAAAAATCTTGCGTCTATCATTGCGCACCACCGATTTATTTTGTTTGTGTTTAATTAACCCTTCATAGGGAATTCCAGATAAAATGTAGTCCCTTTCCCTTCTGTTGATTCCAAATATATATTACCGCCATTATTGGTTATAATTTGCTTAGTTATATATAAGCCCAGGCCAGTCCCTTTTTCTTTTGTGCTATAAAAGGGATTAAAAATCTTATTCATTTCCTCCTGTTTTATTCCAACTCCTTCGTCTTTTATCTCTATACATGCCATTTTATTTTTCCCATATGTCTTTATGCTCAAATTTGCACCTTTCTTCATGGCTTCAACAGAGTTCTGAATAAGATTGATGAAAATTTGCATTAACCGATCTCTGTCAATTGAAACAAAAAGCTCTTCCTTACCAAGATCAAGCTCACAAGTTATACCCTTAAGTTCTAAACTGTATTGAAAAAAAGCGGTTATTTCTGCTATTATCTTATTAATTGATATACCATTTTCGCTGTTATCTTCGCCTAAAGAATGTTCTCGGTATTGTGATAAAAATTCATTAAGCAGATTGTTCATTCGATCTAATTCAGTTATTATTATATCGGCATATTCTTTTCTTTTATCATCCTCACTGAAACTTTGCTGTAGAATCTGTAAAAAACCCCTTATGGAGAAAAGTGGATTTTTTATTTCGTGAACATAACTGGCTGCTATTTCCTTTTCGGCTAACAGACTTTCATATTGTGCCTTTTGCTTTCGTAATTCCTTCAATTCAGTTACATTTTTATATGTTACAAAGCAGCCTAATAGGCCTTTCGGATCCTCAATCACCGAAAAGTCCACATCATACTCATGGATATGATTATCTTCCTTTTTATCCTGATATTCAATCAAGACTCGATGACTACCTTCTTTTATATATAAAGGAGGATCTTGCTCAATGGTGTAAGTGTTTTCAGTGAAATAATTGCAATAATCCTTAATTGATTTCACAAGTTTTTTTGCACTGCGCCACCTTCCATCTCCCATTTACCTTCTCCTCTCGAAGCCATATCTGATGTTGATGTTTTAACTAAGAAGGTTGTGAATTCTAAGATATCAAAAGGTTTAAGGAAATATCCCAGAGCACCTTCTGCCATAGCCCTCCTGACATACTCGGTGTCTGAAGTGCCTGAAATAAATACCGCCCTTATATTGGATTTGACCTTTTTGAGTCTTGATAAAAGGCTAAGACCATCAATGCCCGGCAGGTTTACATCAAGTATGACAATATCAGGTTGTTCATTCTTGACTATTTCGACGGCTTCCAAATGATTTGAGGCGGTAAGCGCCGTGAAGCCTGAGTTTGATAATACTTCCTGTAACATTATTTTAATCCAGTGCTGGTCATCGACAATCAGTATTTTATAATTTTGCATGGAATTTCCCCTACCTGAAAAAAGATATGCTTACAACAACAATGAACTTGTCCATTCTCAACTCTTTTTTAGTATATTGACACAAGTTTTTAATTATCTTAATAATTTATATTCTATATTAATTGCAAATTTCCTGCTTTACCTTGCATAATTACCTGATTCTGTCTGTTGATGAGTTTTTCATTTTCTCAATAAAAACGGTGCATAACGTTGATCATGGATTTCAATGGTTTCTATTGTAATATTAATGGGAATAACCGCTTTTCCATCTATAACGGAGTACTGTATACCATTTACAAGGATATTGGTGTTTACCGGATTATTTGTATCTTTTTCTCTTACGGTAATACCACCGCCAGGAAGGATTTCCACTGCCAGTGCTTTTTTTCCTACAATCAGTTTAAGTGGTATTTGTGAAATCTCATCATCCTTCTCGTTTTTCACGGCAATATATCCTATGAACTCGGAACCGATTGCAGGAACATTGATGTAAAGTCTAGTTTTCCATTGTTCGCCGGGTTTTAACTCTCCAAATATGTCCTGTATATATACATCCATTTTATCTCTTAAAACTTGCGTTTTAACTTGAAATTCGGCAATACCATTCGGTATAGAAAATCCGTCTATATAAACCATATATTCTCCAGGTTCAGGTCTTGTAAGATATATGCTTTCTTGCAAAACATCGATTTTAGTCGAATACGCTGCTTCTTCATATAACTCAGTGGCCATGTTCCTTCTATAAAGATATAAATCCACATCCCCCTCACAATTGTTTGGGGGAATTATATCTATTTTTAAACTCATGGCGTTTTTGGGCACGTTTATCACCGGGCCTTTTGTAAATTCGCCATCTTTTACCTGTACCTTTGTCAACGAAATTCCCTCATTTTTCTCGGCCACACCCATACCTTCCAGGCGCCCTTTAAAGGCTTTACCGCCATTTTTCAACATAATTTCCCGGGAAATGTACCTTTCACCCTTTTGAACGGGAAAAGCCAGCTCCTTTACATCCGTAAAAATGCCGAGAGCTTCTGCGGTCAATTGGTAAATAGTTGTATCGGTACCGAAATCCGATAGATTGTAATCTGATGCCACCACAACTTCCCATATGCCGGGCTTAGGTTTAAGTGTTTTGAAGTTAATGCTTCGATTTGGTGATATATAGTCCGCTCCCGCTACATCTTCATACACTTTTTGACCATCTGGATCATAAATGTATATAAGCGCCCGCCCCATAAATTTATTCTTTTCAAGTACCGTTAAGCTTATGTCAAGCTCGGACATCCCAGGTACTGTTTTAAAAAAACTACGTTCCCACCGGGTTGGCAAAAGCTCACCATTTATAGATATACTGCCAGTCTTTGTAAGGTCATACGGTACAACCGCCGCAGTAATAAAATCCATCACCTGTTCGCTCGCATTATTATATCCCATTGTTCGAGCGGTATAAAAACCCGGTTGTTCTGGAAATTTATATGAAAGTATGACGTTTTGAGACTTACCTTGTGGAAGCACAACTTCATTTTTATTTTCATCCACGCTTAACCAATCTTGATCAGATTCAAACTTTATAACCTGCACAGTGTCAGACATATTTGTAAGCAACAGCTTTAATCCAGCTTTCAATTGGTCCCGAAAAGTAGTGCCTTCAATATGCTCCGATACATCCGGTAGGTTTACCGCTACCTTCGATGGTTTTAAAAAATCTTTCCCAGAATACTTCAATATGTTCCAACTTTTTTCAACGTCCAATAGGCCATTACCCTGCTCTACGTCAAGGTAACCCCCAATTTTTCGCGCACCGGCTTCTATGGACTTTTTTAAACTGCAGGCAGATACCGGCAGACCTTCCTTTTTGGCTTGCTCAAGCAGCAGTGCACAACTCCCCGAAACAAAAGGTGCTGCCATGCTGGTCCCGTCTATTAAAAAATAACCGCCGCTATCCCAACGATTAACCGCGGAAATCACACTTGACGGGGCTACCACTGTCGGTCTTGAGGATCCATGACCTACACCGGTGTAGTACCAAAGAGTTTCATTGGGGATGGTTACATTATAGTTGGTATCCCAAAGCTCGGGAGACATATAGGCCCCTACCGTAATGATGTTTTCATTGCCTTCGGTGTCGTATGCCGTAGCCAGACCAGGCCCGCTGTTGCCTGCAGCTATAATAATCAGTGCATCACTTTCAAGAGATATTTTTTTCAAAAGCCTAAGCTGAGCTCTATGACCTTCTTTAGATGACACAAGATTGCCAATGCTTACATTTATGATATCCGCACCTTGTTTACCGGCGTAATCTATAGCTTTGAAAATATCCTCCCAATTGCCATCTCCGGATGAGCCCATAGCCTTTATAGCGATTATCTGGGCTCCCGGGGCAGTTCCTGTAAGTGTACCGTTGGCTCCTATAATGCCGGCCACGTGGGTGCCGTGACCGTTTCCGTCAAAGCTAAGTTTTACAAAGCTGCCATTTACATCAATACATGTAACCACAAAACAAGACTCTTCAACATAATCAGTAACCGGGTTGTCTCTGCCAAATGTAGCCCATTTATAATCTGTTGAATAAATCTTCAGCGGCTCTTCATCGGAAAAGTCATAGTTTTGATTGGTATCAACATACACTGTGTCATAGATTCCCGGTAAAACCGAGTCAGTTACCAGAACACCGAAAACATCGTCATTTTTACCGTTGCGATTTACATCCTGCCCTATGGGGCTGTCTTTGCCCAGTTGACTTTCCTTAAATGCTCCTGAATGAAATAATCCACATCTTGTACGAATCCCTGTTACATTGTAGCTTCGTCCTTCAATAGTTACGGAGTTTTTCTCAGGAATCGCAGTGCTTTTGGTATTGACATACCCTTCATCGGTAAAGTCAATGTAATCTATAACCTTTGCCTTCCCTTGGGAAGTCTTTTGCAGATCAGGGTGACTTACATCGATGCCCGTGTCAATTACTGCTATTTTAATACCGGTGCCGTCAGCACCGTACTGCTTTCGAAATGTATCCACGTTAATGGATTTTAAGGCTTCGTTCATCCCTGCATTTACATCAAAACTAAGGCCTTGCCCTTCGGCCAGGCCTGTAAAAAAGAGTATAAAAATTATTGTTAATGTGTATAGTTTTTTTTTCAATTTAATCATTCCTTAGTATATCTAAGGTTTACTCAGAAATAGTTAGATCACTAATTGTTTCGGCCACAAACACGCCGTCCTCGTATTGGCCTATGACTGAAACTTCATCACCTTCATCAATTCTACTTATCCTGATATCCCTATTATCTTTGAGTATTCTGGTATCGCTGGTATAGTGTATCTGCCGGTCTTCTTTTGTACCGTCATCCTTTTTTACATTGATTATCATAACTTGATACTTGTCGTTAATACTGACCACTTTGCCCTGCATTGTCTCTTTGACTTTTCGAACAGTTACATCGATACTTATGGCCTCATCGTTTTCCACTTCCATATCCAGGTAGTAACTGGGGAGAATATCCGTTGCTTCAATTCGTTTTCTGTCTTTTGTTATATCCGTATCCCGGGTTATACTAACCTTATGTTCCTTCCCTTTATCATCTATGACGGTTACACTGGTAATATCGGCATGAGTAATAGCCTTCACTGTCCCGCTTATGTCCCGCTTCACGCTCTTGGCAACAACCCTTATGGCTTTATTGTATTCCAAGGATAGCGTCACTTCGTCGCCTTTTCTAAGGTCTCTGATATCTGCACTCTTACTGTTCTTTCTTATGGTCACATTTTTATCCAGTTCATATTCATTTTCCTCACCGCTATCATCTTCAACGATGAGTAAGGGGTTTTTGACAGCAAAAGTAATGTCCATTATTGTACCTATAACTTCTTTTGCAGCACTTTCAGCTTCAATCTTTTCTATCCGGCTGTCGGATATAGTAGCGGTGGCTATGTCCCCTATCCTCAGCTGATAAAGGTCAGAAATCTTGTCGTCTCGATATACTCTGGCACCGGATGCGATGGTATAACTTTCGTATTTATCATTATCTTCATTCTCAATGGTTAAAATATTAGTGGATATATTAACTGCACGAATAATTCCTTTTACGACTTTATCTATACCTTTTGCATCAATTTTTTCTAAATCGCTGCCGGAAATAGTAAGTTTGACCGATTGGCCTGCTGTCAATTCATACAAGGTAGCCATCTTGCCATCGATATAAACCTTGGTTTGGTTTTTTATGTTATATGATTTTTCCTTGCTGTCACTTCCCTTGATTGTCAATATGCTCTGAATGAGATTTATATCCTTTATTGTCCCTTCTATCGAAACACCGCCGATAATAGAGGACTGTGTACTAGACGCAATATCTATATATTTGGCTCTAGTTCTATCGGCAATTATGTTGACAGAGTCACCATATTTTATATCTTTTAGTTGAGCTTTAGCTAGATTACCGTTAATATCTTCTTTGTAAATTAAAGTTTCACTTAAATCTACGGTGTACGTTTTTGGGCTACCGTCAGCCAGCTTTATTTCAACTGAAGGCAGTAGCATTGTATCTACATCCTGCACGACGCCGCTTGTTATATTATACGCTTTTGTAAGTTTCGACAGATTATGGAGCACCGTAGCCATTTGAGCTCGGGTAAACTTATCATTGGGCTTGAAACTGTTATCCGGAAACCCTTTCATAATGCCCTTTTCAACAGCTACTTCTATATAGGGTCTGGCCTCAGGTTCAATCATGTACCCATCAATGAAACCTAGGGATACGCTGACATTTTTACGGCTTTCGGCTTCCGAACCAAGGCCTATGGCCTTTACAGCAAAAACCGCCACCTCAGATCGCTTGGCAGCATCCGCCGGTCTGAAGTCTTCAAAATCTTTTCCGGATACTATGCCCTTTTCCACAGCCACGGCTACATATCCTCTTGCCCAAGGCATTACCGATTCGACCTTTGGAAAAGTTGAAGGCAGATCTTTACCTTTGGCCTGGCTTTCCCATCCCATAAGCCTTATCAGCATAGTGATAAGTTGTTCTCTGGTAACCGAAGCATCGGGGCTATAAGTGGTCTCGGTCATACCTTTTACTACTCCCGCCAGGTTCATCTTCTGTATGTATGGTCTGACCCAATCATATCTTGATGCGATTATATCTGTAAAACCTGCAGCCATGACCTGTGTCGCACTGAAAACTATAAAAAGTATTGTCGTCAAGAGCATAGTGGATATTTTTTTCATTGCTTTACTACTCATAAATTCTCCCTCCGCCGAAACATAATATGTGTTTAGTATTCTACAAATACTAGTATTTGTCCTCTTTTTTTGTGAAAAAAACCTTTGCATTT
>CAZFME010000109.1:0-7459 GCA_964520055.1 uncultured Clostridia bacterium | reverse complement strand
TTTTCTGTTACTCCTGTATGGCTGAAAAAACTATCTGCCTTCTCAAAACAAAGCAAGATTGCAGTTCAATACTTCAATATTGAGGACTTGGCACTAAAGGAAGCTGAAATGTACATCGATGGATATAAAGCAAAGCTCGAAAAGGATACCAGCTATAAAGGATTATGGTCGGTATCCTTCACGCTAAAAGAACTATAGGATTGGAGGTGAAAGCGTGTATCCGGTATCAGATGATTTTTTGAAAGCCATTGATAGTAATACCAGAAGTTATTACTGGACAGGTACTATCGTAACAAAGAACCATGTCACTTATGAATTTGATAATAATGACATCGTCAAAGGCTCCGGCTACATCACAAGGCAGTGTTGTGGAAGTTCCGAAATAGAGTTGGGTACCGTTTATGCCTCTGAGCTTGGCATAACTTTACTAAATGACATAGACAGATACACTTTAGATGGGGCGCAGGTAAAAATCTTCTTTCATCTCAATCTTCCGAATGGTACTGTAGAAACTGTGCCAATGGGTATTTTTGAAGTTACCGAAGCCAACAGAAATATACGCTGCCTTGAACTTAAAGCTTATGATTATATGCTCCGCTTTGATAAAAACCTAAAGCTGGAATCTGCCGGAGGAACAGCGTATAACTTTCTAAATGTTGCTTGTACATCCTGCAAAGTTGAAATGGCTCAGACTCGTGAGCAAATCGAGGCTCTTCCTAATGGCAAAGAAACTCTCGGTATTTATGCAGAAAATGATATGGAGACCTTCCGTGACCTGCTTTATTATGTTGCTCAGGTTCTTGGCTGTGTCTGCTTGATAAACCGAGAAGGAAAGCTTGAGCTTATTCCATACAGCAACACGCCTATTGATACCATTCCGGCAAAGGAACGTTTCAACAGCACTTATTCTGATTTTGTTACACGATATACGGCCATCTCATCCACCAACCAGCTAAAGGAAATCTCTGAATACTACTGTATTGAGCCGGATGATGGTCTGACAATGAACCTTGGAGTAAATCCGCTTCTGCAATTTGGTTTGCAATCAACACGAGCAAGGATTCTAAACAATATCCTGAACCAGATTACTGTTGTGGAATATGTCCCTTTTGACAGCACTACCATCGGAAATCCGGCCTTTGACCCAATGGATGTATTGCGCTTTTCCGGCGGCCATGCAGATGACACAAAGGTTTCATGTATCACCAGCATCACCTACAACATCAATGGCAAACATACTCTGAAATGCGTAGGAAAAAATCCAAAGCTGGCAGCGGCCAAAAGTAAGAATGATAAGAATATTGTAGGCCTGATAAATCAGATGGAAACCAATAAAACAGTTGTCTACAGTTTTATGAATGTTTCCCCTTACACCATCAAGTCATCACCAACGCAAGTGCTTTCCATTGATTTTACTTCAAAGGAATCTACGACTGCTATGTTCCTTGGTGAGTTCCTATTAAATGTTATTGCTGATGAGGAAGAACGCACTCTTGATGGAATTGCAACCTATGAAGAAAGCGAAGAAGAAACGATTACTGTCTCAAAGCCTGTGCAGTATTCCTTCACGGGCAAGAAAATACCGGAACTTTTAGTCACCTACAAAGTAAACGGAGATACCGTTGAAACTTTCTACCCTGAAAAGACCTGCGTTGATGGAAGGCACATACTAACACTCTTTTATCCGCTGTCTTCCGTAATTGAAAACTCAGAGAACACCTTTGAAGTTTATCTTTCGATTACAGGCGGAACGCTTACAATCGGCGAATTGCAAATAAGAGCAACCATAAGTGGTCAGGGACTTGTTGCTGGTATCGGCGACTGGAATGGGCGTATCAATATCACTGAATCTTTCGACAGCATCAAATTCACCGGTATGGACTTCTCCTACGCTTCTCTTACTGATAGTACAATGGTACAGTTTCCTCCACGAAACGACTTCTCTATGCGTCAGGTATTTGAATCTATTGCTTTCACCGGTATGGACTTTGGCTATGACAGACTGAATGAGCGCATCAGCGTTGTAGAAGTAGTACAGACCTTTACAATGGATGTTACTGCTCCGGGAGAATATGATTTGACAGTAATTGAAATCAATGAGTCCGATGCCTTCTGTCTCATCAGTGACTACGCAATGGTATCTGAAGAAGCTGATATCAATGCCGGATTTCTTCAAAAGCTGGAAATCAACACAACACCATTTGAACGTGTTGAGAAAATGGAGGTAACAGAATGCTGATTGATGAAACCAAATATAACTGGTCGAGAACCGACCCTATTGGAATATTAGCTGAGGAAAATCCCAGCAACATAGAATTTGAAAAGGCTCTGCGCATCTATCGTATTGAAGGTGCCGCAGAGCTTTCTATTTATGAAGATAATACAAAAGAGAATCTGCTCTATGAAGGTTTTCTTCCTTTCGAGCCGGAAACAACAATTGCCTGCACCAGTCTCTATATAGAATTTGTCGCCGATGAAGAAATACCAGCAATAGTACTGATTGCTGAAAGCGGTGATGAAAAAACTGTACTACTTCCATATCTGAATACCACTGAAGGCATGAGTTATATCAACAATGGCTATAACGATGACGGCACCTTTTCAACTGCCGGTCTTGATGCGTTTCTGTTTGATGATGTTGCTGCATCAACTGTATATGTTTCCAGCAATCACTGGTTCGGATTTGGCTCAAATTCAGAGCAACTAAAGATAATGCGCAGAGATGGATGCTCCACTGCTTTATACCGTCAGCAAGGCGTCTGTTCCAACGGTCTGGAGTTTCTAAAAATAAGATTTGAAGGCTACACCGTATACAACAACCGCGTAGAAGCTAACAGGCTGATATTTGAGTTGTTCCTGCTTGGCAGTAATGATATGTTCCTGAATATAATCCAGACTCCTACTTCTGGAAATACAGGCACATCTGAAATCATCTGCAATGGCGCAACGACAGCACTTTCACTTGTTGACAGCTCTGGTGCAGGCGGTGGAACAATGGTCAGCTTCTACCACACCGATGAGCTTGGAAAGAACTGGAATATTGTCTATGACATGTACGAAGGAACCGGCAGTGATTCCTATGGTTATTTGCTGAAGCTTGAAGATGTTTTCTACACAATCACCGATGGCGAGCTTGTTCCTCTGGGAATTGATAACCCCACTGCTGCTATGTTTTATAAATACGGTTCTCAGGAGAAACCTTCAGAAGAATTACTCACGCCACTTGAAAATCCTACTATCTATCTTTGGAAAGCTGGTGGAGAAACACAGCTGCTGAAAGCAACACTTAAGGCTTATCCATATCCGCAGATAATCACCTCTGTGATTGATATAAGCCATATTTCTATTCTTGGAATCAAGCTACTTACCGCACAATTCTCTGGCGAAGTCGGTGTATGCCAGTCCATCGATAATGGCGAAACCTTCTCTGAGGAAGTTCCGCTTTCGGATTGGCTGAACACAGACCCTGACGAACTTTACAACAGCTTAAATGAAACAAGGATACTCATTCTGCATTTCGTGCTCCACGATAATGCAACCCTATCTCGTTTCAAAATAACCTACATCAATTAAAGGAGGTCTTGATAAATGCTTAAAGGTACAATGAAAATCGAACTTACTGATGTTCATACCGGCAAGAAAGAAACCGTAGTTGAGCACAATATGATTACCAATGCCCTGACTAATATTTTCAAGCCGCTGGGACATTTGAATAATCCATCTACTATGTATAACAGCATAGTGCCATATTATCAGAAGTTACTCGGTGGGTTGCTTCTTTTCGATAATGCCATCGAGGAAAATCCTAATATGCTTTATGCTCCTGCAAGTACAAACCTTATCGGCTGCGCTGCCTACAATGCTCAGAACAATACAAAAGGAACTAAACGTGGAGGTTATAACCAAACAGAAAGCGAGCTCAACATGACAAATCGATATATGAAGTTTGTATATGATTTTGCGACCTCTCAGGCTAATGGTACCATTTCTTGTGTATGCCTGACGCATGTTAATGGCGGTTATACCAGTTACGGAAGCGATGATGCTGTGCTTAACACAAACTACCCTCTTGGAGTAGGCTTCTATGACAGTCCACTCCAATATGTTCATACGAACTATACAGGTGCCAACACAGGCGACCATTATTCTGGCCTTACAGTTGGTACTACAGAGGTCCTTTTCCTGATTGACCGTCAGAATGACATTGCTTACTACTTTAAGATAAAAAATGCAAACAGCATATCCATTGTTAAGCGAAGAGCCTATCTGCAGTCAATATCTGTACTGGAGAATCCATATAGCAAAAAAGCACTGATTGAAGAAATAGACCTTGATACTCTTGGGACAACACTTCCAACAGCCTATTTTGCTTATAACTACGACCATTCCGACAGATGCCTTTATATCTTTGCTTCATCTTCCTACCAAATGAATGCAAACAGCACCTTTGTAGTTACTAAAATCAATACAGCCAACTGGCATATCACGCAGTACACTATGGTCAATACAACAAATGTGACCCTCACAGCTAATGGTATGAAATTTGCTTTTGCACATCACGGATATGTTTATCTTAGAAGCTATAACAGTCCTTATTCTGTTTATAAATTTGAAATAGGCAACTCCGCAAATGTTGTAAAGATAACTATGAAAGGAATGAGCAGCATTGACTGTTCACCGTTTATGGCTTATGAAGGACGCATTTATTGGGTATATTGTTCAAGTAACAGCTCCAGCAGGCATATCTATATCATTAACGACCAGACAAATGAATGCCTGAAAACAGAAAATTTTGAAATCTACAGTAACTACCATAACTGTTCATATACTCCTGTTTTGAATGAACCTATGTTATATTTCTGCAGTATCGGAAATTACACAACCAGTGCTTTCTTTACTCCTGCAAACTATCTGGCTACTATCAATAACTTATCTGAGCCGGTAACAAAGACCGCAGATAAGACCATGAAAATCACATATATCATTCAGGAACAGTAATCTTGGAATCAAGCATCTCTTCGGAGGTGCTTTTTTCATACAAATCTTTAGAAACGGAGGAATTTATCATGAAGGAATTCTGGAACACAATTCAACTTTTATTTGCCGGAATTGGAGGATGGCTTGGCTACTTCTTAGGCGGCTGTGACGGTCTGCTTTTTGCACTATTGGCATTCGTGGTTATTGATTACATCACCGGTGTCATGTGCGCAATTGCAGATAAAACTCTATCCAGTGAAGTTGGCTTCAAAGGTATCTGCCGCAAGGTACTTATTTTCTTGCTTGTAGGAATTGCAAATATTCTGGACGTACAAGTTATCGGAACTGGCAGTATTCTTCGTACTGCTGTTATCTTCTTCTACATTTCCAATGAAGGAGTATCCCTTTTAGAAAATGCTGCTCATCTTGGACTTCCGGTACCTGCCAAGATGAAAGCAGTCTTAGAACAGCTTCACGACAAATCAGAAAAGGAGGACTAACGCTATGGTTTATACAAATAGCTCACTAATCGCTTATACTAAACTCAGTCCAAATCACTCAGGGCAGAGAACACACGCTATCGACCGTATTTCACCTCACTGCGTTGTGGGCCAGTGTACTGCTGAGGGACTGGGTGATTGGTTTTACAAATCATCTACTCAGGCATCATCAAATTATGGTATAGACAGGAATGGCCGAATCGGTATGTATGTCGAGGAAAAGAACCGCTCTTGGTGCACTTCCAGCAATGCTAATGACCAGCGCGCTATCACAATCGAATGTGCGTCTGATAAAACAGAACCTTATACCATGAATGACAAGGTCTACGAAAGACTTATCGAGCTTTGTACAGACATCTGCAAGCGTTATGGCAAAAAGAAACTCTTATGGTTTGCAGATAAGGACAAGTCCCTGAATTACAGCCCTGCTACTGATGAAATGATTATCACGGTACACAGATGGTTTGCAAATAAATCCTGTCCGGGAAATTGGCTGTACGCAAGACTTGGTGATGTTGCATCAAAGGTAACTGCTGCTCTTGAGACAGTTGAAACACCTAACACAGGACTTCAGACTACTGCCTTTAAGACTCTCACCGAGGAACAGGCTGCTGCAAAAATTGGTGAACTCTGCAAGGCTGATATGAAAAAGACTGGTATCCTTGCCTCAATCTCTGCGGCACAGTTTATTCTTGAATCCGGCTATGGAAAATCTGAACTTGCCCAGAATGCCAATAACTGCTTTGGTATGAAGTGCTCACTTTCCGGTAACACTTGGTCTGGCTCAACATGGGACGGTACAAGCAAATACACCAAGGAAACCAAAGAAGAATATACCGCCGGAACGCTCACTACTATCACAGCTGAATTCAGGAAATATCCTTCTGTTGAATCATCAATTGCTGACCATTCTGCTTATTTGCTTGGTGCGATGAATGGAAGCAAGAAACGATACGATGGACTTGCTGGCTGCACTGATTACAAAAAGGCTGCACAGCTTATTAAGGATGGTGGCTATGCTACAAGTTCAACCTATGTATCAAAGCTCTACTCCATTATCGAGCGTTTCAATCTTACGCAATACGATGCAACAGAATCATCTGAAAAAATCGTATGGTACAGAGTTCGTAAGTCTTGGTCTGATAGTAAGAGTCAGCTGGGAGCCTACAAGATACTGGACAATGCCAAAGCCTGTGCTGACAAGAATCCGGGATATTATGTATTTGACTCATCTGGAAAGAAAATCTATCCTGCCAAAAACACATCCACTTACAAGTGTCCTTTCTTAGTAAAAGTTTCAATTTCAGACCTTAACATCCGCAAAGGCGCCGGAACCAATTATAGCAAAGCCGGGTTTTATACCGGCGTTGGTGTTTTCACAATTACAGAAGTGAAAGCCGGCGCAGGCTCAACTAAGGGCTGGGGCAAGTTAAAATCCGGTGCAGGCTGGATTTCGCTGGACTTCTGCACAATTCTATAGTCATCAATATCTTTGACCCGTGGGTACTCTACAGTTGAGTATCTACGGGCCTTTTTCTGTTATCTGCAAGGTGTATCAAGGGTATTTTCCTAATTTTTATATAGGCTATATTTTTTATCCCTATACAAAGTTTATACATACATATTGATAGACCTTGTCATTTCTAAATATTTCAC
This sequence comes from uncultured Clostridia bacterium, assembly GCA_964520055.1. GTDB lineage: Bacteria > Bacillota > Thermosediminibacteria > Thermosediminibacterales > Tepidanaerobacteraceae > DUNY01. Next base: position 326 of record CAZFME010000109.1, on the reverse strand, counting down.
CGCTCAAATCGTCTGCAAATCTCCAGTGGAAAGTGAAGAACTAAGATTTGGAGGTACTCACATGCAGGCAGAAACCAAAACTGTATTACAAACAACTGACATAGCAGCACACTTGAAGGCTCCTGCAAAGCCTTTGACTGACATAGAGCTCCAACAGGATTACGACTATTTTATGGCGCAGGAAACTGCAAGTATGCTGCTCTCCGCTGGACTTATTTCCTTGGTGGAATTCAACAAATTAACGCAGATAAACCGCAACACATTCTCTCCGATGTTAGCCGAGATTATGCCCAAAATCACTTGATAAATGTAGCGTTTAGAGTGAT
>CAZFME010000108.1:0-7540 GCA_964520055.1 uncultured Clostridia bacterium | reverse complement strand
AACACACCTTGCATAATCGGGTTTGGCCTTTTCTTCCATAATACCGGGAATCTCTTTAAACTGCCTTCTCACTTCTTCTATCATCTGAAAGGCTGCTTTACCCACAGCCTCCATGGTCATGGCGGAGAAGAGATATGGCAGCATTCCGCCGATAAAAAGTCCTACTATAACATCAGCTTTAAGAAGATTGATGCCTTCCGTCAAACCTGCAGCGGTAGTGTAGGCGGAAAACAAAGCTAATGCTGTAAGAGCTGCAGATCCTATTGCAAATCCCTTTCCTATAGCTGCAGTGGTATTGCCTACCGAATCCAGCTTATCGGTAATCTCCCGAACTTCATGAGAAAGCTCGGCCATTTCCGCAATTCCGCCGGCATTATCCGCAATAGGACCATAAGCGTCTACGGCAACAGTCATACCGGTAGTGGAGAGCATTCCTATGGCTGCCAGTGCTATTCCGTACAGACCCGAAAATCTGTAAGAAATAAGGATGGCTGCAGCGATAAATAATATTGGCAGTGCTGTACTTTTCATTCCCACAGCAAGCCCTGATATTATATTTGTGGCCGGCCCGGTCTGGGAAGACTGGGCAATTCCCTTTACCGGTGCCTTTTCTTCCGATGTATAGTATTCGGTCACCATTCCAATGATGATTCCAACTACTATACCTGATACGGTAGCAAAAAACCCGTTAATTTCTCCTAATATAGTTTGACTTATGAAATAAGCTGCTATTATGGTCAGTAATCCACTGATTAAAGTCCCGTTGGTTAAAGCTTTTTGAGGATCTGACCCACCGGAAGCATTGACAAAAAACGTGCCGATAATTGAACTTAAAATCCCTGCAGCCGCAATCATAAGAGGAAAAATAATTCCCTTAATACCAAAAGCTTCCCCTGTAGCGGCCGATACAGCCACAGCTCCTATGGCCATGCCGGAAACTATGGACCCTACATAAGATTCAAAAAGGTCAGCTCCCATACCGGCTACATCACCCACATTGTCACCCACATTGTCGGCAATAACAGCCGGGTTCCTCGGATCGTCCTCAGGTATGCCTGCTTCCAATTTACCCACTAAGTCAGCACCGACATCGGCAGCTTTAGTATATATACCTCCTCCAACCCTGGCAAAAAGAGCTATTGAGCTTGCACCCAAAGCAAAACCGTTTATCACGTCAAAGCTCTTGACATCCTGAGGATTGCCAAATAGGTAATAAAGAATTCCAAGCCCTAAAAGACCGAGACCTACTACTGACATACCCATAACCGCTCCTCCGGAAAAAGCAATGCTCAGTGCTTTATTCTGGCTTTCCTGAGCTGCATGAGCGGTTCTAACATTTGCTTTGGTAGCAACATTCATACCTATGAAACCGGCCAACACCGAAGCTACACTCCCTGTTATGTAACTAATAGCCGTTGGCCAGTCGATAAACATGCCTATTATGATGAACATTACAATTACGAAAGCTGTTAGAATTCTGTATTCGCGAAAAAGAAACGCCATAGCTCCTTCATGAATGGCATTGGATATTTCCTGCATCCTATCGTTGCCCGCAGGACTTTTGATTACCCTGATAGCCAGCATAAAAGCAAAAGCTAAGGCCACAATCCCAGTTACAGGGGCCCATATCACCAGGTTTTCCATTTGAAAATTCCCTCCAGATTATTAAATCCTAACGTAAAAAAACAATCATTATAATCGACATAGCCAGAAACACAAGAGCTAGAATCTGTGTATACCTGGCCAGTTTATCGTCAAAGCCTTTTTTCTTGCCGAACAGTGTTTCAGCACCTCCGGCAATGCTTCCTGAAATACCGGCTGATTTGCCCGACTGTAACAATACTGAAACAATAAGGCCGATACAAATCAACAGATAAACAATTGTCAAGAATAATTCCATGTCGCCTACCTCCTGTGCGATCTAATAATAGTGATTATATCATATGAATTTATAAAATACAACACATTTTGCTCATAAAGTGACATGCTAATGCAAGCATCTTGATAAATATGCTCTACAATTGATTTATTGTACTACACTTTAATATATTCTTTGCTGTTTTATTACAGAACCCAATGATATGTTTCCCTTTTTAAATTTTATTAATGAATCATTTGCTCTTTAAAACCACCTTCTTTCTTATGATTATACACATAAAGTACCTTTATACATGCAAATATCACAGACAGCTTTATCTTGTGTCTTCGCTTTAAAATCATTGCTTTCTATCCTATTTACGATGTTGCAAATTTGGTTCTTACATTCTACAAGTGAAGATGGGGAAGTATCTACCTCTATAATTTTCCCCTCAAAGAGTGATGCTATGATTGCTTTTTTAGACTTCACACCATAAATTTCAGATACCGCCAGAGCATAGATCATTACCTGCAGTCGGTAGGTTTCAAGCAAGGCCTGTTCAATCACGGCATTGGTTTTAAAATCCACTACAGTAAGCCCATCCTCTTCAAAAACCAAGTGGTCAATTTTCCCAGTAATATAGCATCGTTCTTTGAGATGGTAAGTAAAAGACATTTCGGAATAAATGGTTCCGGAAGCACTATACAATTCACTTTCAAGGTAATTTTGAAAGCATCTTCCAATAATTTCCTTGTCTTTGGGAGTTAAGTGGTATGTTTGAGCATTTAAAAACTCTCCATGATTTTTTACATCAATTTTATTCCTGTGAATTTTTTCTATCAGTTTATGAACAAGCGTGCCTCTTTCTCTGGCCGAAAGCCCGGGTAAACCGCCGTCATTTTTATAAAAAACTCCCTCAGATATACCCATCAGATTGCTCAAATAATATCTTCGAGGACATCTCAAAAACTCTCCTAACGATGTTACTGAATAATTTTTTGAAATAGCGATTTGCGGGAGAATTTGTGTTGTTTCATGTCTTGATTTTTTACTCTTTGTGGCCGGGATCTTTACATCGTTTATTACAATATCCGTCGGCTCCCGTATTACATCTATAGGTACTTGCCCATCTGCGGTAGCTTCTTGATTCAGCCATTTTAAAAAGCTGTCCTTTTTATCGGACTTCATTTCTCCGGAAATCAAGAGATAGTCCCTAGCTCTGGTAAGTGCCACATAAAGCAGTCTTTTGGCCTCTTCAATCTCCTTTTGTTCCAAAATCTCTTTCAGCATTTTCCATTTGTCTTTATCTTTTTTCAGCGCCAATCCGGTTCCCGGCTCAAATAGTACTTCCGAAAAAACACCCGAAATCACTTGGCCGCTATCTGCCAGAATAACTATGGGAAACTCCAAGCCCTTGGAAGAATGTATTGTTATAAATCTTACCACATCTTCCTCTTCGGAGGCATCTATGGCCTCCTGCTGCTCCTGGCCAAAGTCCGAAAGTTCTTCTAAAAACTCTCTTAAAGTATAGCCTTGTTCATCATAATCCCGACATAAATCCAAAAACTTAAATAAATTTTCAGTTTCAAGCAGGTCTTTTTGAGCTAAAGAGGATAAAAGCATGGTATCTTCGACAATCATTCCCGCCAATTCTCTAAGTGTTGCCTTGTCTTTTATTTTACACCACCTTCGGACTAATTGAAAGGCCCCTGCCAAACTTTCACAAACACCGGTATAGTCCGCATCTGTTTTAAGACCCGATATCAGTTCTTGTCCGGCAAGCACATACTCTGCCAGACTATTATCACTTATTCTTAAAAGCTGTGAAAGTGTTCCATATAGATTGATATTATCTCGAAACTCCAGAGTGTTTAATGCACAGAGCAGATTTCTCACACCCGAGCTTTCCATAAGGCTTCCGGTGTCAGCCACATGAAAGGGAATCCCGTAGGACTTAAAGGCATTTATATAGTGCTTAAGATGGGTCTTTCTTCTAAGCAGTATGGAAAAGTCCCGAAAGAAAGGATATCGGTAGTTTTGAGTTTCTTTGTCAAAAACTTTTACAGATTTATCGGTCATCATCGCAAGGATTTTTTTGGCGATGAAGTCACCCTCGGTTTGCCGACGCTCACCCATGAGACCCTGACTTTTCGGCGTCAAAAAGTAGATGTTTTTTTGGCTGTCATGGCAGCGATGTGCCTCAATGGGCTCATATCCCTCCATAAGATTGTCAAAGCTTTGATTTACATAATTGATTATCCGCTCATCACTTCGAAAATTATCCTTCAAATTCAGGACTTGACCCTGACTTTCCATATCCTCTCGCAGTTTTTCAAAAAGCTCAACTCGAGCTCCACGAAATCCATATATGGACTGTTTTTTATCGCCTACAACAAAAAGATTGATGCCCTTACCCAAGAGGCGTAAAATCCCATCTTGCACGAAATTCAAATCCTGATATTCATCTATCAAGATAAACTTGAACTTTTTCCAGTATGCTCGGAGAATTGCCCTATTTCTTTCAAGTAATCTCAATGTCTTTTGTAAAATATCCTCATAATCCAAAAACTGCTGCTGCGCTTTTTTTAAACTGTATTGCTCATAAGATTTTTTAATAAGCATTGCCAGGGTTTTTTCATCTTCACTTACAGCCATTTTGTCGATAATTGAAGAGGCCAAGCCCTGATTTTGCATTTTAACCATAATCTCAAAAAGCTCGCTTGATAGTTTTAAAAAACCCATTTCTGATGTGAGTTGAAACACGGATTTATCCTCAAGATTATTAATTACTGCCTCTCGAACACTTTCCTTGAGCCAAGCATTGGCACGGTATTCTTCCAGAACTCTTGTATCGGGGTCTATACAGGCTTCTACGGGGTTTTCCTTTAAGAGTCGGAGGCAAAAACTATGTATGGTGCCGATATATGCAATACCTAGCCTTTCAAGGCTTTTTGAAATATCATCGTCACCTTTTCGCTTCATCATCTCTTTACGCAAGCGCTCTCTAATCTCCAGAGCAGCCTTATTCGTATATGTAATGGCTACTATTTCATCAATATTCGCCAAGCCCTGCTCTAAAATATAAAGAATGCGGTCAACCAATACCCTGGTTTTACCTGCACCGGCTCCAGCTGTCACTACCAGGTTTTTATCCACTGTCTCAATGGCTTGTTTCTGTTCAGGAGTATATTCCATTAGTCTTCCTCCTCCCAAAGACAGATTCTGGTAAAATCACAAAAACTGCCATACATGTCGATCTTCGGACATTTTTTTGGCTGCAGCGGAAAACGTGCTTCCCTTATATTATCTGCATATTCTCTGATGGTGCTTTTTGCTGTTTCCATAAGTTCATCCCATTCCGCTTGGCTCAAAATCCCTTTCTTGCGACGCTTAGATACAAAAGGCAAATTCTTGTCCCGAACCAAGATATTATCAACCGCGCCTTTTTTCATAGAAATAAAGGCGCCTCCCATTACCGGTTTTTTCAGCAATTGCTCTGATGCCATGATATACAGAGGCAGTTGAAGATTTGTACCCTCTTCCACCTGTTTTATATCCGGGGTCCAACCGGTTTTATAATCAAAAACCACCAGTCTGCCCTCTGAGTCCTGATCAATCCTATCAATTTTACCTGAGAGCAGAATATCCGGAGCAAAATCCAAGGCAAAACCCTTTTTATACCCAAAGCCCAGTTCGAGAAAAGCAGGCTTGAAATCCCCTCCTTGTGCCATATACCAAGTCAAATAATCAATGATATTATTTACTATTTCATTCTTTTCTATTTCAAACAGCAGTGGATGCGCAAAGCTTTCTTTCAAGCCAAAGCTTTCCATAATCTCATCGACTAAAACTTTTATTTCAGTGGTATACTCATCCAGTTCTGCAGATCCTAAATCTTCTAAATGGTTTCTGAAAAATATCTCCAGTATTTTGTGTAAAACGGTTCCTCTGGCCATTGCAGTATACTCACCCTCCTCATCGAGAGGTGACACGTTTAATACTCTTGCTAGGAAAAATTTGTAGGGGCATTCGCCATACATGTTAAATGCCGTAGCACTAAAAGGTTTTTTATAAAAATGACTCTTTAGTCGGCATTTCACCTTTCCCAAAATCACTCCAGGCTCTGTCACAACATTTTCTGAAGTCTTGGGAGAGTATACCGATTCAAATCTAACATTTTCTATAGGGTGTTCAAGCACATAAAGTAATTCTTCAAGGTAAGAAGACATCAAAGCAGATGTGTTATCCTCCAATACTTTCGGATAAGAAAAATACCCCTTCGAGCTTGATGCCGTCAAAAAACCGAAAGACTTCCTCTCTTTTTCAAGCAGTATATCTAAAGTATCGAAATGATACCCTTTTTTATTAAAACCTACTCTTTCCGAGTCTTTCAACAGCCAATCAGGGCGAAAACCTCTCGGAAACTCCCCTTCAATCATACCCGGTACATAAATCTTGTCAAATTTCAACCCCCTCAGCATCACCGGGGACAACACCCATATTCCATTCTGCGGCGGGCTGTAGTTATAAACCCGGGTTTGTAAATAAAATTCCAAAAGGGTTGCAAAATCTGTAAAAGTTACAGTTCCTGCTGAAAGAACCTGAGCCATATCATCTAATTCGTTTAAAAGCCCATTTAGAGATTCAAAAGCTTCCAAATCCCGCTTTATCAGAGCAAGATCATTATAGTGAATATTACAAAACTTTTCAGGGTAACCCCTATCAATTAGAAAGTTTTCCAGATTTGCTATCCACTCACCCATTGTATAATTTTTTAAACTCTCCTCCGGCAGTTCTTCCGGAAAGTAGTCGGTAAGCTCTCCTTGGAAAAACCGCAGTAAGGCTTTAATAAAAGGATTTTGAACGAGTACTGCTTGTTTATCCAAGCGAAGCGGGATACCTATTTGTTCAAAAACCTCGTGCAAAAGATACCCATAAGCATCACTGTTTCGCAAGACTATGCATATTTTTTCCGGCAAAAACCCTCCCCGCAAATCCTCTAAAATTACTTGAGAAAGGGCCAAAATCTCAGTCCTGCGGTTTTGTGCCTTTATCACTTTTATTTCTTTCATTTGTGATGTTAAACCGGAGTTAGTAGTCTTGGCTTTCTCGCCAAGAACATTTAAAATCTTTTGCTGAATGGGGAAAAGATGATAAAATTCCTTAAAGTGCACTACTTCCCTACATGCAATAAATTCACTTTTTAAAATGTGCTCTTTACACAATATATAGCGGTCCTCTTGATCATATAAACGGTTTTTTATAAGAAAATCGTGATAGGTTCGGTATATTAAAGCAAGGTCCCTATGACAAGGCTTCTCGCCTGCAATGCTTTCAAATATCTCGGCATCAATATCCTGTTGTTTAAGCTCACCTATGACTTCCCCGATGCGATAAATATATCCCTGCCGGGGAGTATCAAAATACTTTAGCTTATTCTGCATTTTCAGTTTTCGAAATATGCGGTTAAGAAGTAGGTTCTTCTTAAAATCTCCAAGGAATTTTTTTGAAGTTGTGGCCTCTTTTATGCAATTTTGTATAAAAATTTCGTAGGTGACCGGATATGTCCCAGTCACCCCTTTCTTGCCTTCAAGCTGTACTTTATTATGCTGCTTAACTAAATAAGGTGTAGGGTATACAATCAGTTCCTTCATAAAGAGCCCCCTCGTTGACCATATATAC
>CAZFME010000107.1:0-7637 GCA_964520055.1 uncultured Clostridia bacterium | reverse complement strand
TACCCATAATAATAAGAACTGTTTCAGTCACTATTTTAAGATTAAATTTAAAATAGTGATATTTATCTTTATGCAGAATATTGTAACTATTTTTATAGTAGTAGAGATGAAATCCTATCTAATACAGGTGATATATATAATCTGGTTTTAGAGATATTAATAAATGTAGCAGATATTTCCTTTTAAGTATAACAGACTGCTTAAAAGTGGTCAAGATATGGTGTTTAGTGGTTTAGTAAATTTTTAAGCTAAATTTCACCTAAATAAAACGGGGCCTGCCGAAACAGACCCTCGTGTATGAATCTGAATTATCCCGCCAGTATGTATTGTAAAACCAGCAGCATTACTACTCCCGGCACACCCAAAAAACCTACCAAGAGTGCAGTTACAGGATTTAAAGCTATATGAAGGCCTATATACCCTCCTATAAAATTCAAAATAAGTAAAACAACCCCACCGATAAGTGCATTGTATATAAGTTTTACTACGATTTTAAGTGGCATAATCAGAACCCGGCCAACTATATAAAGCAACAAAAGACCAAAAGCATAAGCCAGGACAGCGGCGTAATCTATGTGCACCTTTTCACCCCCATTGTCCTTTTATACTATCTTATTTTGGTTCTTCAATACTTATACCTTGATTTTTTGCTTTGTTTAAAAGGTAAATATATTTTCTTCGGGCAGCTTCTTCAGTGAAAATTGCATGATCAACCAGTTCAGGATCCGAGACACATTGAAAATACTTTTGAGCTCGAAGCCATTCACTGTGGGCTTCTTTAATCTCATCGGCTAACCGTATCTCCGGTGTCTTTACGGTTTCTTCATCATTGTCAAAAAATAACCGAGAAGAAAGCTCCGCAAAGATGCGCAAAATATCATGATTTATCATAAAACTCATCTCCTCATTGGAGATTATAACCATTTATTTAAATGGCTATACCGAAGATGAGTTTTAAAGCTGCTGCCTAATTTTTCTGGGAGTACTCAAATCCACGCACAAGCACAATCGGCGTTCCGGCATCGGCAGATCCTGCTACTAAATCAGCTAAAGTAGCTACAATGCTGGTTACACTCCGAGGAGTAGTCCCTAAACTTTCTACGGTGACTTTATCCTGTTTGTTTGCAAGCTTTTCTTCTATCTCTTCTCGAGAGTAGCCTTGGTTATGCAGTGTATCCACCTGTAGCTTGAGTTTATTGCCCGTTCGCAGTGCGGCACTCTTAAGACCACTGCTTACTCCAATAGCCGGATATGGGTCAGCCATCTCGTATATCCCGGTATCCGGGTCTTTGTAAGCACCGTCTCCAAAAATCAATACCTCCACATCTTTGCCACTGACTTCCCTAATTCTAGCTTTAATACCTTCCGCAGTATCATCGGCATCACCGGGTAGGAGCTTGAGAACACCTTCTTCGAAGTCTGAAACATTGGAGCCAATCACACCCCATGGCCCGGGCCCTATATCTTTCAGTGTTGTAACCGGAACCATTGCGCCAAAGGACGCAAATAGCTCGTTTAGCTTATCCTGCTCGTGGACCGCCGCAATACATACACCGTCAATATACCCTAGGTCGTAAACCTTTAGCGGATTATTGGTAAATATCACTTCACCTTCGGCATTGCCCGCTTCGATCATCTTCATATATAAGTCCCGATAGTCCATTTTTGTAATGGGATGAGAAAATGTGATGTTTTCCAGTTCATTGATATAAACCACATCAGGATCATGATAGCTATCCAGTTGCTCGCCAAAGTCGTAAGCTTTCGGTTTATCGAAAGTCTCGGCATCAACCATAGAAATCTTATGATGCCCAAGATCAACCGTAATAGCCAAGGCCTGCTTTGCTCCGTCTACATCCTTTTTAATGCCGATGGCCTTTTTGGCGGCTTTTTCCAGATTGGCAAAGGTCACTTCAGCCACTGCCAGTTTACCTTCCGGGGTTCGCACCGTCAGATCGGCGATACCCGTACCGGTAATTTTTCGTATGCTCAAAATATTGTAACCGATTTCTTGTAACTTTAACGCAGCTATAATCTCTCGTATGAGAACATTTAGCTGGGGTGTATTTTCCCTAGCCTCCCGAAGGCTTTTTAAAACCTTTTTCAGTCGGAGCCGAGTTGTGGCAAATTCTTCGTTCATAACTTGATTGCCTACCTCATCAAAGGGAATCGAAAACTGCAATATGATTTTCCCACCCCGAGTAGCCATGGCTAAGGCTTTTAATACCAAAGCAAAACGATTCCTGCTGGCAATGGGGCTGATAACCGCCAGAGTACTTCCGGGCTTGAGATTTAACTTTTTTTGAACATCTTCAGCTAAATCACTACAGGATAGGTAGCGGTTTTGGGAACGAGCCACCACCGCTTCGGTGACACAAATAATATCCTTGTCTTCTACAAAGGGTTTGGCTGCTTCGGCTGTAATAGCGGCAATATCATCATTGGGGATGATGAGACCGGTCTTAAGGCCGATAGCCGCTACCCCCGTAGCTGCCGGTAGAGAAAATTTCTCCATAGGGCAACATCCTTTCTTTTCCGTATCTAAATATGAATAAATTGACATAAATCATGCTACATTACTTATTATATCAGTAAAATAAAAAAATAACATCTGCAATCAAAAGTAATTAAAGTTTTATAATAAAAAAGGAGCTTAGCTAAGCTTAAAATGATTTGGAGGTATGAAAATGGCTTGCTGGCTGTATTATTAAAATGAGGTTGGGTCTGCATGAAGCGGACAATGCCTGCTCAGAAGAAGGCTTGATTCCTCTTCAGCTCGGCGGAGATGACGCGGAAAGAGGAAATCTGGAGGAGGATTTAAACTCCATCAAAGGAGTAAAGGCCAAGAGTCTGGAAATTTGCTCCGATTAGTTAAACAATACATATGGGTAAAAGAACATGCCGTAATGCCGTTCTTTTACCCCCATTTTTACGTAATAACTTAATATTCAGACACTGTTTTCTGCTGGGTTTTTTCACAGCTACGATTCATTGTGATGGCTTTTGTGGGGCATTTCTCCCACACTACTTTAATCTTACCAACTTCCTCGGAGTCCGCCGGTTGTTTTTTAACCGCCGCTTTTTTATCTTCCAATCGGAATATATTTGGCAACAGCTTTGCACATACACCACAGCCTGTGCAGTATTGCCTTTTAATGCTCACTGTATCTTGATTTTTGATATCAGTTGCTGCATCCTTAAAAGGAATGTCTTCTTTTTTTACAATTGCAGAAATCACATAAGCCATTATAAAAATAGAAATGGTCGTAAGTACCCATCTTACCGCCATGAATTTTGGGCTTAAAAACTTGGCTTCATTAGCAAGCATGGGTACTTTTATAACTGCCCATGCGCTTAAGATGACAACTATATTTGCAATACTTGCACCTTTTTTAAGCAGCATTTTACATATGGGAAAGGCAGCATAAATAGGGCCTGCAGAAACACTTCCTAGAAAAAGAGAGATAATCGGGCCTTTAATTCCGGACTTTTCCCCCAGATTATTCATAATGACCTTCTTCGGAACCCACGCCTCTATCAGTGATGTCAATATAAAAACCACTGGGATTATCTGAAGCATCTCAATGATATAGTAAGAACTGTTTTTTAAAGATAATATCGCCATGTCAGTTCTGAAAATGAATAAAATCCCATACGAAAGAGCTACAACCGAGAGCAGTATATTCTTTTTGAATACTTTCAATATACTCATAAAAATACCCCCATCGCCATAGCAATTATAATAGCAAATATGAAGCTTAAAGAATTTCTTATGGTAGCGAATTTAAGCCCAAACTCTTGCTTTTCCAGTGGAAATGTTACAAAACCCACCATTGTAAGAGTGGTTAAAAAAGCTACACCGGGAACAATGCTAGCCCCCATGTCTACCAGCGACCCTACCAGGGGGAAGGCCACAAAAGCCGGAATAAGGGTAATGCTCCCGATAAATGCCGATAGTATTGATGCTGTAAGAACATTGGCACCTCCAAGATACTGTTTTATTATCTCAGGCGGTATAAACGTCAGTATCAACCCTATTAGGAATAGTATCCCAATGATTTGGCCCATCATATTCTTCATCATGCCTCTAGCCATTTTCATGGATCGAAAGGTTTTTTCCTTATCTTTGATTATTGAAATGGTAAAGCCGATAGCCGTAATTATCCAAAGACCCCGTGTAAATATATCCACAGCTATTCACCTCTATAATTTTTCGGATTTGGAGCTTTTACTACAAAAAACTCAAGAACTTCCTCATCGAAGTTGTTTATATTCATCTTTATTCCATAGGGGATATTGACAATATGCCCTTGGCTATACTTTTTAGGCTCTTGCTCACCCAATTTTAAAGTCATGATGCCTCTTATGATAACCATGTAAACGTTTGAGTTGGAATAGTGCTCCGGCATTCCCGTCCCTTTAGTGAGAACCATGTGGTTGATATTTAGGTTGTCATCGTCCACTAATCTTTCAACTATTTTTGTATCAGTTAGGCTGAAATCATAGGTTTTTTCAATCATATATACACACCCCTTTTCAATATCTATTTGTTTATAGTATAATCATTCCTAGAATAATATGCAGTAACCGTGGTTACTAATTTGAGGTGTTTTAAAATGAAAACCAAGGATATTGTACAAATAGTGGCTCATACGGATTTATTCAGCGGTTTTTCTTCCAATCAGCTTTTAGCCTTATTTAAGGAGGGGTTATACAGCCAATCTAAGCATAATAAAAATAGCATCATATATATTCAAAATGAAAAATGCAGTACCATGGATGTGATTTTGGAAGGGGAGTTGGCTGTTCAAAAAATTGACGAAAATGGGGGGGTATTGACTATCTCCAGTTTTTTTGCCGGAGATGTAATTGGTGGGAACTTGCTTTTTTCTCACAGGAATACCTTTCCCATGACCATAACATGCAAATCTGACTGTACGATTTTACATATAAAAAAAGAACTTGTCATAGAGTTATGCCAGAACAGCAAGGACTTTCTAATTAAATTCCTACGGTCAATCTCTGACAAAGCATTAATCCTCACCGATAAAATTAATTTTATATCTATGAAAACTGTAAGGCAGCGCATCATTGACTACCTCACCTTCGAATACTTTTATCAGAATAGCCCGGTGATACATTTAAAAATTTCCAAAAAAGAATTGGCCGAGAGATTCGGTATTAAGCGGCCCTCACTTTCCAGGGAACTGAATAAAATGAGAAGCGAAGGGCTCATAGAATTTGATGCTAAAACTATTACAATTAAAGACTTACGTATAATAAAAGCATAACTTCTTCTACTTCACAGTGTTTCTGCCGAGATTCTTGGCTTTATACAACTGCTTGTTTGACAATTTAACAATACCATCCACCAATTGATATCAAAGATAAGCTTTTGTTGACAATACTGAGGTAACAGGTAGTCAGCTTGGTCTGCCCCAGCTTTTTAGAATTTTTGCCCATGCAACTAATTCAAAGCATTTAATTTAATAACGTAGACGCATCACCCAGTTAGGAGGGCCTTAGTCTCAATCAGGAGTCAGGGGTTCCAGTCCACTGTGTCCAACATTTCTAATGTATATTTAAGAAGAAATCAAAAAAATCCGGGGGATTTCACCCCCGGGTATGAGTCATAATATATTTAATGACCTATCAGGCTAAAGTTTATAAGTAAACCGGACTCTTTTATTATCTTATAAATACAGGGTCAATAAAGCCTATTGCTTTACCCCACATATCAATTCTTACCCTTAAAACACCTGAAAGATCTACCTCTACTAAAACAGGTTCAATTAAATCTGATGGTATAGTCTTTCTTAATATCTCTTCACCATCACCATAGATAGCGATACCTCCGATACTATCCTGAGCTCCTTGGGTTGTCCAATATTTATTGGGAACTAGCATCGTACTGAAAGAATTATATTTCCCATCGAGTATATAATCTCTTGTTATCTGGCCTTGCCACCACCCAGTTGTGCCTTCTCCCAGGAGATAACCTCGAGTAAATGTTTCTCCTGTATTTGAAGTAAATTTCGAAAAGCTTTTGCGAAAGCTTTCATATTCGGTAGTATGAATATCCATGTCCTCCATTCTAACTCTTGTTCCTTCAGGCTTATCGCCAATATAGATGCTATATGTAGATCCGTCCCAATATACTTCCTCACCTAAAGATTCAGCAATGAACCTTAATGGAACATATGTGGTTCCCTTGTAAATAAATCCACTTTGTCCTTCTGGTGGAGTCCTTTCTACGTTATTAATGTAGTAATTCAATGGGCGGGTAGAAATCTCTATCTTCTCCCAATAATCCCCTGCAAATGAAAAGCCCCCTAAAGTAATTGCTCCTATTAAAAACACGATTACCAAATATAAAACTTTTTTTGTCATCTTGAACCTCCTGGGAATTTTGAATATAGCCTGATAGGCTAATGCAATTAAATAAAATCAGCAACTGCATAAAGTGTATTTCCAAAAAATATTTGCTTTATATGTATATTACATTCTATATAAACCCAAAGAATCCTTTTTTAGTCATGTATGATATAATCTGTAAAAAGGAAATGATTCCTAACAATACTTGAAATGTCATCGTACTCTGATAGAATAAAGTTATCAAAGAAAAACTATCGGAGGAATGACTGAGATCAGCTATAATATTACCGTAAATAAGGAAATTTTGCATCATTTTTTTCAAGTAATGATAAAGGAGCGAGAATGCTTCTGGAGCAAGTTATAAATCAAATACTAGATCAGCAACATACAGAGCAGATTAATGTAGGACCTTATGAGCGTACAAAAGAGCGAAAGGGCCAACGTAATGGCTCATCAATACTGCATTAACTAATAAAAAGGAGAAGAAAAAATGTGGAATGAGTTTAAGGAATTTGCCATTAAGGGAAATGTGGTTGATTTAGCCATCGGTGTGATTATAGGCGGAGCATTTGGAAAGATAGTAGCCTCTTTGGTCAATGATGTCATAATGCCCCTTATAGGACTTTTACTTGGAGGAATCAACTTTACAAACTTGGAATTTAAAGTAGGAACAGCCGTTGTTAAATATGGGGCTTTTATTCAAAGTGTAGTGGATTTTTTAATCATAGCCTTTTCTATTTTTGTTTTTGTCCGTTCTATCAACAGGACAAAAAAGAAGGAAGAAGCACCCGCAGAACCTGCCCCATCCAGAGAGGAATTACTACTTACCGAAATCCGAGACCTGCTAAAACGTTAGGTGCCTGGCACTTAACTTATTCCCCGGGGGTAAGTCTATATTAAATTTTTATATTCTACCATAGACTACAGCATATATAATTACCACTTTTTCTGCTTCATTTACCTTATAAAAAACAAGATGTCTTTCTACAATAAGCACACGATAACCCTGTTTTTTTAAAATACGATATTTCATTTACCCTTCCTCGCTAAAAGTAACTTACGAAGAGTGCTGAACGTCGGTTCGACCCTATCTGCTGTAACATCTCCTTCCGCTTCAGCCAGTGTTTTTAATAATTCAACAGAAGATGAAGAATACCGCAGGCAGTTGGTAGAAAAAGGATATTTCCCAATGCTTCCCCCTGTTCCCTATACCTTTCAATATCACAACTTTATTTGCATTCTAAAATGAATTTGCATAATGA
>CAZFME010000106.1:0-7646 GCA_964520055.1 uncultured Clostridia bacterium | reverse complement strand
AGAAGCTACATCCATTCAAGATTTTAAAGGTGCAAAAATAACTGCTCAAATAAGCACATTCCACTATACGGTAATTGACCAAATTGAAGGTGTGATAAAAGAACCGGCTATGGATGATTTCTCTGCAATGAGGGTTGCTCTTGAATCAGGAATGATCGACGGGTATATCTCGGAGAAGCCAGAAGCTGTCAGTGCGGCGGCTGCCAATGAAAACTTTACATTTGTTGAATTTGAGGATGGCTTTGTAACATCTGATGATGACACTGCCATTGCTGTGGGTCTTGTGAAGGAAAGTGAATTAATTGAGGAGATAAATGAGGTATTGGTAGGCATTTCAGATGCGGAAAAACAACAACTCATGGATAAGGCTATCGAAAATCAGCCGGAAGAATAATATTTATCCGATGGCTACCGTTGCTTATCCCTCTGCTTCTGCAAGCGGTGGGGTAAGCGACGGTATGCCCTTGGTTGATGACTTATAAGGAGAACCTAAACAGAGCGGTGCCAAAAGGAGGAAACTCATATGAGCTTTGAGCAGATAATCAGAATCACCTTAAAATACTGGCCCATGTTTCTGCGTGGAGCCGGTACAACACTTTTGATTTCCATAACGGGCACTATTATAGGATTTTTTATCGGTTTATTAGTTGGTATTATACGCAGTGTTCCAATACCTGAATCAGGAGTAAAAAAACTAATTTTGAAATGTATCAATGCCATCTTAAATGTTTATGTGGAAGTATTTCGTGGGACACCTATGATTGTTCAGGCCACGGTAATCTATTACGGCTCCGCACAGGCATTAGGTCTTGACATGGATAGATTGACAGCAGCTTTTTTGATTGTATCTATTAATACAGGTGCTTATATGGCTGAAATTGTTCGTGGTGGCATTGTATCTATAGATAAAGGACAATTTGAGGCAGCTCACGCTGTAGGTATGAATCATATGCAAACCATGGTCAATGTAATATTACCACAAGTAATTCGCAATATCTTGCCGGCAACAGGCAATGAATTTGTAATAAATATTAAAGATACCTCAGTGCTTAATGTAATTTCTGTAACAGAATTATTCTTCCAAACAAAATCAATTGTTGGCAACAACTACAAGTATTTCGAAACTTTTTTTATTGCTTCTGTTATATATTTTGTTATGACTTTTACGGTGACAAGAATCTTACGTTATATGGAAAAGAAAATAGACGGTCCGGATAATTTTGAAGTAATTGGTAATCCAATGCAAATATAACACCGAACTGTAAAATATAAATTGTGAACTCTGCCAGTATTGACGTGAGAGGAGGGGAATTATGGAGAAGGTAATCGAGATAGCGCATTTAAGTAAATCCTTCGGAACACATGAAGTATTAAAGGACATTAATTTTTCAGTAAATAAAGGAGAGGTTGTCTGTATCATCGGTTCGTCTGGGTCAGGCAAATCAACTCTGCTTCGCTGTATTAACCTTTTGGAAAAACCAAGTGGTGGGGAAATTATTTATAACGGAGAAAATATTTTAGATAATAATCATGATATATACGCGTACCGCGCCAAATTAGGCATGGTGTTTCAGCAATTTAATCTTTTTAACAATCACAATGTCTTAAGTAACTGTACAGTGGGACAAATGAAAGTGTTAAAACGTTCCAAGGAAGAGGCCAAGAGAATTGCTATGAAATATTTGCAAGTTGTTGGAATGGAACAATACATCAATGCAAAACCAAAACAATTATCAGGTGGGCAAAAACAACGGGTTGCAATTGCCAGGGCCCTCTCAATGGAACCGGATGTTATGTTGTTTGACGAACCTACATCATCCCTTGATCCTGAATTGGTGGAAGAAGTCCTTAGGGTCATGAAGAAACTTGCCCAAACCGGCCTAACCATGCTAGTAGTGACTCATGAAATGGAATTTGCAAAAGAAGTATCTGATCGAGTTGTATTTATGGATAAGGGTGTTATTGAAGAAGAAGGCCCTCCTGAGCGAATTTTTAACAACCCGGTAAAAGAACGCACTAGAGAATTTTTGAGCCGCACTTTGAAACAGATGTAGCACATGATGCAGTGCGTTGACGGTTTCCCACAAGCTACTGGAAACCGCTTTTCAATTATTACAAACTAAATATAATACAGATTCAATAAATAGGTCGCAAAAACGGATTTAGAAATGGGATATTATCAAAGGCAGGTGGAAACACAAACACCTTCCTTATTTTTTTAACAGCTTTTCAAAAGGTATTGAGATTGACAGAAGTTACCGGAAATAATATCATTTAATTGATGATTAGCTGTAATATTGAGGAGATATAAGATGAAAAGTGCAAAGAAATATCAGCAAGTTGTAAATTTATTGATTTACTTTATAATTTTTATATTTATATTTACAGGATGTTCACCGGTAGAAAATAATGGGTTAGACTCCAAAAATCCCATTTCCATTGAAATATGGCATTATTATAACGGGCCTCAGAAGGTGGCCTTCGATGAAATGGTTATGGAGTTTAATGAGACTGTAGGCCTAGAAAAGGGTATAATTGTAGAGGCCTTCAGTCAAGGCAATGTAAATGACTTAAAAAGAAAGGTTATGGATTCCGTTAACAAAAAGATTGGAGCAGAGCCAATGCCAGATATGTTCGCAGCCTATGCCGATACTGCTTATCATATCGATAAATTGGGCTTTGTAGCGGATATAAGTAATTATCTGACTCCTAAGGAAATCGATGAATATGTGGACTCCTATATCAAAGAGGGTCGTTTTGGTGATAGAGATGAAATCAAAATTTTTCCCACTGCCAAGGCTACGGAGATACTGATGCTAAACAAAACCGACTGGGATAAATTCGCCACAGCTACCGGAGCAAGGTTAGAGGATTTAAAGACATGGGAAGGATTAGCTATTACTGCTGAGAAATATTATAAATGGACAGATAGCTTAACTCCCACACCAAATGACGGCAAGGCATTTTTTGGGCGAGATGCCATGGCCAATTATATTATTGTAGGTTCCAAACAATTGGGGCAAGAGATATTTGCCGTAAAAAATGGACAAGTTTCTTTAGTTATTGATGATGCAATTATGCGAAGATTATGGGACAACTTTTATATACCATATATCAACGGATACTATAGTGCTGTTGGAAAATTTCGATCTGATGATGCCAAGACCGGAGAAATAATAGCACTTGTATGTTCTACATCGGGGATTACATATTTTCCAGAAACAGTAGTTATTGATGATAGTAAGGAGTACGATATAGAGGCCTTAGTGTTGCCACTTCCCAATTTTAAAAACACCCTTCCCTACGCAGTCCAACAGGGATCGGGTATGGTGGTGGTCAAATCGGATAGGGTCCGGGAATATGCTTCGGTGGAATTCTTGAAATGGTTTACAGATAAAGATAGAAATATCAGATTCTGCATGGAATCCGGGTATATGCCTGTGAAAAAGGAAGCCAACAACATTGAAACCATAAAAGAATATATGGCTAACAGTAAAAGCAACAGGGTTACAGAGCAGCTGCAAATTTCACTCCCAATAGTGGTAAAGCAGCTGCAAAATTACGAGTTATACACTAATAAAGCCTTCAAAAATGGGACAGAAGCCAGGAGAGTTTTGACTGGATCTCTAATAGAAAGGTCAAAAACAGATAGAGAAAAGGTTGTTAAGCTACTAAGAGAAGGTAGAACCAGAGAGGAAGCAGTAAAACAGGTTGCGACAGAGGAAAACTTTATTCAGTGGCTAACGGACTTAAAGAGGAGTTTAGAGGATGCAATAAAATAAAGGTGGTACTATAGCAATGATTAAAAGGGGCTTTAAACGCAATTCAATAATGGCAAGACTATTGTTATCAATGCTTGTTGTGTTGCTGATTCAGACATTATTATTAGCGGGAAATATATGGCATGGAGGTACCATAGAAGAACTCAATAGTAATTCCATCCACTTACTTAATGAACGAGTGCTTAGTAGAAAAAACTATATTCAGAATGAAATGATTCAAAGGTGGTCAAATCTTGCGAAATTCGAACATGATATCCAAACAAAGATGAATTCTTTTTTAAATGAAAAAAATATTACTCTCTCAACTTTTCAAAAAGAGCCCGATTTAGCCTTTGAATTTTTAGAGCGGACGGTAGACGATACCATCTTTGCACTTAGGCAACGGACGGTTACCGGTGCTTTTATTGTACTTACCGGGGAAAACGGTAAACAGAATCCAGGAATTTATATTAGGGATTTAGATCCTTTATTTAATCCCAATGACAACTCGGATCTTTCTATGGAGCGTGGCCATTCGTCGGTTGCGAGAAAAGCTAACCTTTCTTTAGGTAGGGGATGGGCACCGAAATTTACTTTATCTGAGGGGGATGATGCCTCTGCCTTTTATTATAAACCATTGAAGGCGGCTCGGGAATACTCCGGCAATGACTTCTCAGATCTGGGATATTGGAGCAGACCTTTTATGCTCAGCGAATATGATGTGGGAACTATTACTTATTCGGTTCCCCTTATCGATATAGAGGGGAATCCTTATGGAGTTATTGGGATTGATTTGACTTTAGATTACTTTCGCAAGATGCTTCATTATGACGAAATATCGGATAATAAGCAAGGGGCTTACCTTTTAGCCATTACTCATGAGGATGACATGGTTTTAGAAAACGTAATTTCTAGTGGTCCTATGTTTAATAAGATTTTTGGAGACAGCACCCAAACAGTATTAGAAGAGAAGACAAAATATGATAATATCTATCGGCTTAACAAAGGCAAAAACAACATGGATACAGTTTATGGATGTGTCCATTATTTGAAATTATACAATAGCAATACTCCCTTTGAAAAGGATAGATGGGTCCTACTTGGAATTGTTGAGGAAACAAGTTTATTTAAATCTGCCAGGCAAATACTGTTATATGTGGTCATATCTCTGCTTTTATCCCTCATTGTAGGTATGGTCGGAGTAGTTTTAGCCGGCATGTGGTTTGTCAAGCCTATAACCAAATTAGTGGGAGATTTGAGAAGTAGAGATCCTGAGAAACCTATCGTGCTGAAAAAAACAAATATTTTAGAAATAGACGATTTAGCCTGTTCTATCGAAACATTGAGCAAAAAAGTTGCAGATTCTGCAGCCAAACTTTCAAAAATCATTGATATGATGAAAATACCCATAGGCGCCTTTGAACACGACTTAAATGAAGATAGAGTACTTTGTACATCTACTTTTTTTGATTTAGTAGGGATTAAAAGAATGGAAAGGGAAGCAACGGAATATATTACTTCTACATATTTTTATGAGATCTTAAAAAATTTGCAAAAACATCCGGAACCGGATATGGAAGACATATATCGACATAAAAAAGATAAGGGTTCTATCAAATGGTTACGCGTAAAGATTCACGAAAGCAACGGCAAGATGCTGGGAGTCATAGAGGATGTAACCAGAGAAGTTAAGGAAAAACGAAAAATTGAGTATGACCGTGACCATGATTTGCTGACACACCTTTTAAATCGCCGTGCATTTCAAGCAGAAGTAACCAAACGGCTAAGAGAAGAAGATGTAAAAACCGCTGCTTTTATCATGTGGGATTTAGACAATCTAAAATACATCAATGATACTTATGGGCATGATTTTGGTGACCAGTATATAAAAGGTGCGGCTAAAACTCTAAGTGAGCTTGCGTATTATAATGGTATTGTGGCGAGAATATCAGGTGATGAATTCTATGCATTTATTTACGGATATGAAGATAAGCAAAAAATAAGAGAAACAGTTGAAATGATGCAGGAAAAACTCTATAATACAACGCTAAAACTTCCCAATGGTACTGATTTACGTATTATGGCATCGGCAGGGATAGCATGGTATCCAGAGGATTCAAAAAATTACCATGAGCTCATCAAATATTCGGATTTTGCCATGTATGAGGTGAAAAACGAAGATAAGGGAACTATCAGTGAATTTGACAAGGAAGCTTACAATGAAAAATCCTTACTTCTGTACAGTAAGAAAGAACTAGATTGTTTAATCCAAGAAGAATTGGTTGATTTTGTATTTCAACCTATTGTGGATGCACAAAAAGGAAGTGTTTTTGCATATGAGGCACTTATGCGCCCTAAGTTAGCTACTTTGACATCTCCTAAAGATATTATTATGCTAGCAGATTCCCAATCAAAACTATATGATATTGAACGCATTACATTTTTTAAGGCTATGGAAGCATTTCAGAGTCAGAAAGAAGTTTTTGGGAATGCCAAAATGTTTATTAACTCTGTTGCAAACCATGTATTAACAGATAGTGATTTGCAGCTATTTGAAAGTAAATATAAGTCGGATTTACATCGCATAGTAATTGAAATCATGGAAAATGAACAGACTAATGAGCAGATTATCAAGAAAAAACAGGAGATGGCGGCACGCTGGAACAGTTATTTAGCTTTGGACGACTTTGGCTCAGGGTATAATACTGATATCACCCTCCTAACTCTTTCTCCGGCCTTTGTCAAACTGGATATGGCTATTATACGGGGTGTCGACAGGGATTTAAACAGACAAAAACTTTTAAAGATTCTTCTACAATATGTTAAAGACAGGAAGATCAAAATTATTGCCGAAGGTGTTGAGACTAAGGCTGAAATGAATACACTAATTGAATTCGGTGTGGATTATTTGCAAGGTTACTATATTGGCAAACCCAGCATAGTACCGCAAAATATTTCGCCTAAAATTGCAAATGAAATATGTGAAAAGACAATTCGGTGACAACTTACTATATGAAATGTCAAATGTACACTTAATGCTTAGTAATGCGGCGGAAACCGTGAACACCTCCCGGATTCTAAACAGCTATAATACACCCCGTACATAATAATGCTGGAGGTGAAAAATTGATTGATATAGCTGCAAAGATGTTTATAATAATTGGTTATATCATAAAATTAAATAGAGTAAAGGCATAAAATAAGTGCCAACTTTTACTTGACACTAACCGAATTTTAACTAAAAATAAATAAGTATTGAAACATACAGAAATATCTGCTATAAATGCTCAGATAATAATAAAAATTAACATTTATACCAGCGTGTTACTGTTTTGCAGGCATAAGCTGGGGAAGGATACTATTTTAGCCCTATAAACACTATTTACACAGCAGAAATTGAAAAAAAAAATAATGTGAGACGAACATTGAAACAGATGTAGCACATGATGCAGTGCGTTGGGGATTATATCAGTCGCATGATAACTATAGGTAAACTAAAGAAAAACGGTTTCTAGTGATTCTGATCGGAAACCGTTTTTCTTTAGTTTTAAGAAGAAATGTTTTTGAAGCACGCTGTCTATTTTGAATAGTATTAAAGTAATTAGCAAAACTGAAATTATATTAAAAATAATGATTGACAAGTAGTATACTAATATGGTAGTATGTAAGTGAAAATATTCAGGTTATTTTTAAATAACCTGGAGTACAGGTGATAAAAATGAAACTTAGCATATCCAACTTGAAAAATCAACAACAATGGCGAGAAAAAGGCTATGAACTGCCTGACTTTAATATTGAAAAAGTGAGAGAAAATACACTAAAAGAGCCCGTATGGCTGCACTTTGGAGCGGGCAACATATTCAGAGCATTTCCTGCAGTGCTGCA
>CAZFME010000105.1:0-7753 GCA_964520055.1 uncultured Clostridia bacterium | reverse complement strand
TACCACCTCCCGGCATCTGCTGATATTCTCCTGGGGTATAGGTGATGCGGGAGCAGGGGATATCAACGAAATGTTTGAGAGAAAAGACATAGACGGTATCTTTTGTCTCAGAGGTGGATATGGGAGCTGTAGGATTATAGATAAGCTAGATTTAGACATGATTCGTGCAAACCCCAAAGTATTTGTGGGATACAGTGATGTTACCATATTACATTTGGTTTTTAATCAAATTTGTAATATGGTAACATTTCACGGACCAATGGTAAGCTCGAACATGATATCTGAATTTGACGATTATACGCGAAAGAGTTTTGTAGATGTCCTGTTCATGGATAAGGAGTTGGTTTTTCAGAACCCACAGGGTAAAGAAATCAGAACATTAAAAGGAGGCCATAGCAAGGGAGTATTGATTGGTGGCAATTTATGCCTTTTAGCTACCAGCATCGGGTCTTCTTATGAGTTGGAAACCAAAGGGAAAATACTGTTTCTGGAAGAATTGAACGAGGTTACTTATAAAGTCGATAGGTTATTGCAACAACTGAAACACTCAGGTAAACTCAGTGAGGTCAAGGGAATTATCCTGGGGGGGTTTGAGAAATGTGATCCGGAACAGGATGACCATGCTACTTTAGAAGAGGTATTCAATGATGTCCTTAAACCTTTGAATATACCCACGGTCTATAATGTAGAGGTTGGCCATGGTTTTCCAACGGCATCCCTACCTCTAGGGGTAAGCTGTGAGTTGGATGCTACCAATGGTAAAATAATATTTAGCAGATAATAAAATAAATTGAATGTGAGATAGAAGAAAATATATTTGTTTTCAGAGGTAATTAGTTAAATAGTTCACTATAACGAACCTAAGGTTCGCAGTAATGAACTATATTTTTTGTAGTGAAGTAAGGATTGTGACGATATGGATAAAAAAGTTCACATTAAAGAACTTTAGTAAAATATATTAAAGAATTGTAGGGTAGCTATATCATCTTAGAAATTCTGCAAAGCTGACTGCACAAATCTTAGTTTGAATTTGGATGATATTTGTTTTGTTATAACTACTATATGCATATTGGCACTATTTTTGCTTATATAATATACAGAATAATATTTAACTGTAGTAGGGGGAAGGGGTAGTTTTATGCAAAAGGCAAAGGTCGCAATAGTTGGTTTTGGAAATGTCGGTAAAGAAGTGATGGAAGCTGTTTTGGACAGCCTCGACATGGAGGTTGCAGGGATAGTGGAAGTCCCCGACAGGGTGCACCTTTTTCAAGGTAAAGCGTATGATTTCCCCGTAGTATCTGATGTAAAAGAACTGGGCAAGGTTGATGTAGCAATTCTTGCGGCAGGCAGCCGATGTGTACCCCAAATAGCTCCATATTATCTTGAAAAGGGAATAAATACGGTCGATGCCTTTGATATACACGGAGAGTCCATCATCAAGCTAAAAAAGGAATTAACTTCAATAGCAAAAAGTTATGGTGCGGTGGCGATAATCTCCGCCGGCTGGGACCCAGGGACTAACTCGGTGATGAGAGTCATCATGGAGGCAATTGCTCCAAGAGGTATGACATACACAAACTACGGTCCGGGAATGAGCATGGGTCATACAGTGGCAGCAAAAGCCGTTGAGGGGGTTGACGATGCGCTGGCACTGACCATACCGGAGGGGACCGGTATTCATAGAAGATTGGTATATGTAAAGATTAAACCAGGATATAATTTTAAGAAAGTAGAGGAAACCATTAAAAAAGATTCTTATTTTAGTAATGACATGACCATTGTTCTTTGTGTTGATGATGTAGAGTGTCTCATAGACATGGGTCATGGTGTTCACATCGAACGCAAAGGAGTTTCGGGAAGGACACACAATCAGCGTATGGAATTTATCATGCAAGTTGCCAATCCTGCGGCTACAGCCCAGGTTATGGTTTCGGCAGCCCGGGCCAGTCTTAAACGAAAGCCGGGGTGCTATACGCTTGTGGAGATTCCTCCTATAGATTATCTCTACGGTGAAAAGGAGGAACTTATTTTTAAGTTGTTGTGATAACGGTATTAATTGTTTGAAGCAAGGGGGTGAGATCAAAATTGTCTTGAGGTTTTTAAAACGTTTGAGGAAACTTGGTACAAAGTCCATAAACAGGCATGATGTTTTAAAGGAAAAAACTAAATAGTGTCGAATATATTAATGTACTCTTGCTATTTTAAATAGTAAGAGTAAACCACTACAAAAAACAGGGGGTAAAAAAGTATGAGAAAAAAGGTTTCTTATATTGGTCTGTTGCTGCTGCTGGTTGTGTTCACTCTGAGTATTTTTTTAACGGCCTGTGGGGAAAAGCAGCAAGGTAAAGCTGACAAAAGCGAACCAGAACCTGTTGAACAAGAGCCCATAAAGATTGGTCATGAAGTGGCTTTGACCGGCGATGCTTCCATGTGGGGCCAGTCCGAAAAGAATGCCCTGGAAATGGAAATAGAGAAGATTAATGCCGCCGGCGGTGTTGATGGGAGGCCCTTGAAACTGATTTCTTACGATAACCGCGCCGACTCCATTGAAGCAGTGAACGTTGCTAAAAGGCTGATTGAGCAGGACAAAGTGGTTGCCATAATCGGGCCTGCTCAAAGCGGTGTGGCCAATGCCATATCATCGGTTACCGAAGAAAAGAAAGTACCATTTATTGGAACAACGCCTACAAACCCCTTGGTGACAGTCAAAGAAGATGGAACAGTTAAAAAGTACGCTTTTAGGACCTGTTTTATAGATCCATTCCAAGGTACCGTAGCAGCCCAATTTGCCTATGACAAATTAAATGCCAGAACTGCTGCCATACTATATGATGTAGGCTCTGATTACTCATCATGGCTATCAAAATATTTTGAAGAAGCCTTTGGTTCAATGGGTGGTAAACTTATTGCCAAAGAAGCCTTTAGGACAGGTGAATTAGATTACCGTGCCATGTTGGGCAAAATAAAACAACAAAATCCTGATGTATTATTTATACCGACGGCCCAGAAAGAAGCAGCTCTAGCCGCTAAACAGTCCAGGGATTTGGGGATAGAGGCAACCTTAATGGGTGGAGACAACTGGGGTAGCCCTGACCTGATTGAGCTAGGTGGCTCTGCCATTGAAGGTGGATATTTTGTGAACCTGGCAGACATTGAAGACCCTGAAATACAAGGATTTGTTCAGGAATACAGGGGAAAATACAATGCTGAGCCGGTTCTGCCCAACCCTGTCATGGCTATAGATGGCCTTTACATGCTCATTGATGCAATAAAGAGAGCGGATTCCACTGACGGGACGGCTTTGGCCGAAGCCATGGAAACCACCAAAGACCTTAAAGTCCTTACCGGAGTCCTGACCATAGATCCGGAAACTCATAACCCACTCAACAAACCTGCTGTAATCCAACAGGTTAAAGACGGCGATTTTGTATACGTAGAAACTTATGTAACGAAGTAAACAATCCACGCACTTGGCTGGTGGGCGGTCTTGTCCACCAGCCAAAATATTGAGTCTTAGCACAGCTTTTGTAAGATAGGAGTTGACATAATGCTTCTGCAGACATTAATAACAGGGCTTTCCATAGGTGGTATATATGCTCTGATGGCAGTAGGCTATTCTCTTGTTTTTTCCATACTAAACTTTAGCAACTTTGCCCATGGCACTATTATAATGCTGGGAGCATATATTGGATATTTCCTTGTTTCTTCATTTAATCTAAGCTTTTGGCTATCTTTAATGGGTGCTGTGCTGGGAGCGGCCATACTGGCACTGTTAAATGTGAGATTGGCTTACAACCCACTGATAAACCGCAGATCTCCGTCCCTTTATTTGATGATTACGGCGATGGGTGTCTCCATATTCTTAGAAAACATGGTCTATGTAACCTTAGGTTCTCATTTTTATTCTTTTCCTGAGATATTTACACAATCAACGATAAAGTTTTTTGGTAGCGATATAAGTCCACTGGATTTATCGGCTTTAATCTTTTCGCTAATAAGCATCTATGCCCTTCACCTTTTCCTGATAAAGACCAAACTTGGTACCGCCATCCGTGCTGCATCCTACGATATGACCATAGCTTCTTTAAACGGTGTCAACATGACCAAACTTATCGGTGTGGTGTTTTTACTGGCGGGCGGTTTTGGAGGCTTGGCCGGAGTGTTCCTGGGAATAAAGTACATGGTATATCCCACCATGGGATGGATTACGAATAAAGCCTATATAGCCGCTGTTATCGGTGGTCTGGGAAGTTTACCGGGAGCAGTTATAGGTGGATTGATTCTTGGAGTGCTTGAAACATTTGTTTCAGTGTATATTTCTTCGACCATTAGGGATGTATTCAGCTTTTCTATGGTTATTATATTCCTAGTCATACAACCTGCGGGTTTGTTAGGTCGACATCTGGAAGAAAAGGTCTAGGGGGGTAGGATAATGGATTACATTTATGGAGTTATAGCGGTTATTTGCATAGAAATCATTGCTACGGTAGGTCTTTCAGTATTTACCGGATTTACTGGCCTATTTTCCCTGGGGCATGCTGCCTTTATGGCCATAGGAGCGTATACTTCCGCCATATTGACTTATTTCTACCACGTGCCTTTTGTGCTAGCACTACTTGCAGGCATGGTCATGGCCGGATTAGTGAGTATTATACTGGGCTTCCCGACTTTACGAGCAAAACTTAGAGGAGATTATTTTGCCATTGCTACGTTGGGATTTGGAGAAGCTACCAGGGTAATACTGGAAAATCTTGCAATTACACAAGGAGCCCGGGGTCTTCCTGGAATCAAACACTACACCACATTACCGGTGGCCGTTATATTTGCGGTGTTTGTAATATGGCTTACCAAAAATTTTATATGGTCTAAGTTCGGCCGAAACGCCATTGCGGTGAGAGAAGACGCGGTAGCGGCGGAAATGGCTGGGATTGATCTTTTCAGAGTCAGAATAATGTCACTTATATATAGTGCCATGTGTGGAGGTTTAGCCGGAGGTTTGTTTGCCCATTATCTCAACTTCATTCAACCAGCTATGTTTACTTCAATCCTCTCAACCCAGCTTACAGCAGCGGTTGTTGCCGGTGGTATGGGCAGTATAACAGGACCGGTGCTAGCGATTGCACTGTTTATTGCCATTCCTGAAGTCCTTAGGGTAGCAAACATGTGGCGACTGGTGGCTTATGGATTGATACTGGTTTTAATTATGATATTCAGACCTTCTGGCATTATGGGATATCATGAACTGTCTTTTGAGTGGATCGGCAACATTTTTAAGAAAAAGACCCGGAACAAAACTGCCGGCAAAAGGAGGATATAGATATGCCGCTATTGGAACTGAAAAATGTGACAAAAACCTTCGGCGGAATTGTAGCAGTTAAAGATGTGTCATTTTCCATGGGATCGGGAGAATTAATCGGACTCATCGGTCCCAATGGAGCCGGCAAGACCACGATTTTTAACTTAATTACCGGGGTATATAAACCTACCGAGGGGAAAATATTTTTCGAGGGGCGGGATATTACAGGTGTAACCCCCGTATCTATAGTAAAGAGTGGTATAGCCAGGACATTCCAAAACATAAGGCTTTTTAACAAACTAAGCGTATTGGAAAACATCCGAACCGTTCTATACCGAGAAGCAGATTACAGCCTTGGCGATGCACTGATTAGGACCCCAAAGGTAACAAGAATAGAAAAGAAACTTTATGACAAATCTTTGGAATACTTGGAAGCTGTAGGGCTTACCGATTATATTAAAAATCAGGCAGATAGTCTTCCCTACGGCTTGCAAAGAAAACTGGAGATTGCCAGGGCCTTGGCTTTGGATCCGAAACTTCTCCTTCTTGATGAACCCGCAGCCGGTATGAATCCGGATGAGTGCATAGATTTAGTGGAACTAATCATAAAAATCAAAAAGACATATAACCTGACTATCATTCTTATTGAACACCATATGGATGTGGTTATGGAACTTTGCCCCCGAATTTTAGTGATAAATTTCGGAGAGATGCTCATGGAAGGCACAAAACAAGAAGTTCAAAACGATCCTAGGGTACTGCAGGCTTACTTAGGGGAGGAATATGCCAATGCTTAAGGTTAAGGACTTAAATGTATATTATGGTAGAATTCATGCTTTAAAAGATATGAACGTTGAAGTAGGAGAAGGTCAGATTGTTACCATAGTCGGTGCCAATGGTGCTGGAAAATCCACGCTAATGTGGACCTTGTCAGGAGTGCTCAGGGCTAAAGATGGGTCCATAATATATAATAATAAACCTCATCCGCTTACCGCCCATGATGCGGCAGCCGCCGGTATCATTTTAGTGCCGGAAAGACGGAGACTGTATGCCAACCTGACCGTTCGGGAAAATCTGATGATGGGAGCCTTTTTAAGAAAAGACACCGAGGGTATAAAGCAAGATCTGGAATATGTTTATGTACTGTTTCCCATATTAAAGGAGCGAACCGCTCAGTATGCAGGCACCTTAAGTGGTGGTGAGCAACAAATGACAGCTATAGCCAGAGGGCTCATGTCAAGACCGAAGATATTGCTGTTAGATGAACCGTCATTAGGGCTTTCTCCCATATATACGGCTGAAGTATTTAAGACTATTTTAGAGATTAAAGCTCAAAAGACCACCATTCTCTTGGCTGAACAAAACGCCAAAAAGGCATTGGAGATAGCTGACAGGGCTTATGTGTTGGAAACGGGCCGTGTAGTGTTATCAGGTTCCGGCAAAGAACTTTTGGCAGATCCCGCTGTTCAAGAGGCATATTTAGGTGTAAGGCACAAGGCTATATGAAATACGAAAGCTGCGGTTAATAAGGGCAGCTTTTTTATATGCGTGCCCAGAGGACGTCACAGGTACGTTTCTAAGATGACAAGGGGACGTTTCGCTTGTCATTCCCGTGTCATCAACTTTCCTGCTTTTCCAAAAATGTATCTTGACACATTCACCAGAATATTGATAAAATATAAATGTCAGATGTCAGACTTTTACCGAAAGGAAGGGGGCATGGTTATTTAACTTAACGATACGAAATGCCTGCTTACTTAAAAGGATTTACAAAATTTTATGGGGGGAATTTTGAGTGAAAATTCGTAAGTTACTGGCTCTAAGTCTAGTGGTTCTGTTGGTTTTAGGACTTTTAGCAGGTTGCGGACAAAAGACCGAGCCCGCTGAAGAACAGAAACCTGAGGAATCACAGAAAGAGGAACCCGAAGAAAAGAAGATTAAGGTTGGTTTAGTATACGATATCGGCGGCCGCGGAGACTTATCGTTCAATGACAGTGCTTATGCGGGATTAAAGAAGGCTGAGCAGGATTTCGGTCTAGAAGTAATCGATCTGGAACCTTCCGGCGGCGGCGAGGACCGGGAGCAACTCTTAAGGCTTTTGGCTGAAGACGGCTATGATTTGATTTTCGGTGTCGGGTTTATGTTTACAGACCATATTGCGAAAGTTGCTGAAGAATTTCCCGATGTAAAATTCGGCCTCATTGACGGTGCTGTAGAAGACATCGACAGCAGCTCAAATATTTCCTGCTTATTGTTCAAAGAACATGAAGGTTCTTTTCTGGTAGGTGCAGCTGCAGCGCTGAAATCTGAAAGTGGTAAGGTGGGCTTTATAGGTGGCATGAAATCACCACTTATCGAACGGTTTGAATATGGTTATTTGGCCGGAGCCAAATACGCAAATCCCAATGTAGAAACCTTTTCCGACTATGTAGGGACCACCGGAGAAGCCTTTAAAGA
>CAZFME010000104.1:0-7857 GCA_964520055.1 uncultured Clostridia bacterium | reverse complement strand
AAGTTTACCGGACCTGCAAAGGTATATGACTCACAAGACAATGCTTGGCATGCCATACTTAAGGATGAAATCGTCGCTGGTGATGTTGTTATTATCCGATACGAAGGGCCTAAGGGGTCTCCGGGGATGCCTCATATGGAAACATTCATGGCTGCAGTTCTGGGTAAAGGCCTTGGAGCAACAATCGCCCTTGTATCGGACGGTCGTTTTTCCGGTGCTACAGGAGGGCTGGCCATCGGTCATGTTTCACCGGAAGCATATGAAGGTGGAAACATCGCATTAATTCAAAACGGTGATATCATTCATATTGACATTGAAAAACGGATTTTAACGGTTGATTTAACAGATGAGGAATTCGAAAAACGCAAAAAGGGCTGGAAACCGGTAGAAAAACCTGCAACAGGTTGGTTAAAACTGTATAGAAAAAACACTACCTCGGCACATAAAGGCGCAACAGTTTATTGGGATTAACAATCTACATTAAATTAATGGTGCTGAACTGCTAAAAAACTATAAAATGAGGTGGTGTTATGACAAATCTTAAAACAGTTGCAGAATATGCCGGCGTATCTGCAAGCACGGTTTCCCGGGTTATTGCCGGTAAAGCTTATGTAAAAGAACAGACAAGGCAGCGTGTGTTAAAGGCAATACAAGAGCTTAACTACAGTCCGAACACTCTTGCAAAAGGCCTGAAAATGGGTCGAACCGATACAATTGCTCTAATGGTACCCAGTATCAAGAATCAGATGTTCCCAATTGTTGCAAGAGGTGTTGAGGATACTGCACGTAAGAATGGTTTTACCGTCATACTTTGTAACACCGATGAGGATATGGAGATTGAAAAGCAATATATTCAAAAGCTTAAGAATAGATGGATCGACGGTTTTATCGTTTGTTCCATGCTTCCCAAAAGTGAACATATAAGACAGGTCAAAGCCGAAGGTTTTCCTGTGGTTTTAACCTCCCGATACTACGGCGATTCCATAGATGCGGTTATAATTGATAACTATCGTGCAGCATATGATGCCGTGTCCTATCTGATCAAAAGAGGACATAGGCGGATTGCAATTGCTTTGGGCAGAAGAGAACTTTCTCTATACCAAAGAAGATTTGACGGATATATTGACGCTCTTAAAGCTCATGACATATCAATTGATGAAAGCCTTACTATGAACGAAACAAATGGCACAAACAGTTTTTATCATCTCACACAGAATCTCATTAGAAGCGGTGCTGACCCGGATGCTATTTTTGCCACAAGTGATCCTAAGGCGATAGTAGTGATAAGAGCAATCAGGGATTTGGATTTAAGAATTCCTGAAGACATTTCTGTTCTGGGTTTTGATAATATTGAGATGAGTGCCCTTATTGATCCACCGCTTTCTACAGTATCTCAGCCTTTTTACGATATGGGTGTAATGGCAGCAAAAAAACTTATTGATATAATTACACGTAAGCATAAAAACACGGAACCGCCTGCTCCTGTTGTTAATATATTGAATACCGAATTAATTATAAGAAGATCCACTCGATAACTTAATTAGATAAAGAAAGCTAGATTATACCGGCGACGATTGTACTTAGGTTGATATAAAGACAATTAAAGGAGAGTATTCATAATGGCACCTTTTGAAAAGTTTAATTTTAAAACTCTCGATGAAGTAAGGAACAAGATTGCAGAGTTAGGTGTAAATATCACATTGGCTGACGACCTTTCACCCCTGGCAAGGCCGGTTAAAATAGGTACAGTCACTGCACCGAACTCTATAGCAATTTTACCTATGGAAGGCTGTGACAGTGAACGGGATGGTAGTCCATCCGAACTGGTAAAAAGACGTTACAACCGTTTCGCAGCAGGTGGAGCAGGTCTTATATGGTTTGAGGCCTGTGCTGTGGTTCATGAAGGCAGGGCAAATCCTTTGCAAATGTTTTTGACAAAGCAAAATGTGGGAGCATTTGCAAAGCTTGTTAAAAATACAAACGCAGTAGCTGCAGAGTATAATGGCAGCAATCATAAACCGGTGAAGATTATCCAACTGACACACTCAGGTAGATATTCTCGCCCGGATGATCTCCCGGCACCTATTGTACCGCAACACGATCCCCTACTTGATCCTAGAGTGGGCCTTTCTCCGGACGCCCCTGTAGTTACAGATGAATATTTAGATGCGTTGATTGGCAAATATGTAGAATCTGCAATTCTTGCGAGAGAATCAGGATTTGAAGGTGTGGATATAAAATCATGCCATAGGTATTTGCTGTCTGAGCTTCTTGCGAGTTATACAAGAGATGGCAAATACGGTGGCAGTTTTGAAAACCGTACCCGTTTCTTGCTAAGCACAATTAAGGCCGTTCGTAAAGCCGTGGGTGAAGATTTTATAATTGCATGCCGTTTTAACGTATTTGACTCCCATCCATATCCTTACGGATTTGGCGTTGATAAACAAGATTGCTGGAAAGCTGATTTAACTGAACCGCTGTCACTTGTAAAACTGCTAGTGGAAAATGGCGTAAATCTACTGAGTAACTCTGCAGGCAACCCTTATTATCGATTTCCACAGGTTACAAGGCCTTTTGACACACCTACTATCGGCGGTGAAATTCCTGATGAGCATCCTTTGGAAAGTGTCTCGCGTCTTTTTGAATTAACTCGCCAAATTCAAAAAACTGCCGGTGATGTTCCAGTAGTGGGCAATGGTTATAGCTGGCTTAGACAGTTCTTGCCAAATGCCGGTGTCGCCAATATTTCAGATGGGTCATGCACTATGATGGGTATCGGCCGTCAGGCCTTTGCTTATCCAGATGCACCAAGGGATATTTTGAACAAGGGCAAGATGGATCCTAAGAAATCATGCATTGCTTGCAGTAAATGCACACAGATTATGCGAGATCACGGCCGCACTGGCTGTGTTATTAGAGATAGTGAAGTTTATCTGTCTCTTTTTAAAGAGGCAAGAAACAGTGCCTCACAGCACTAGCTTTATCGGGAGGTCACTATGAAGAAACTTATAAATAGAGTTGGCAGGGTTGTAGAGCCTGGTAAAGTAGATTTTTTAATACGCACTGTGGATGAACCTAAGCCATATCAATCCATAGTGAAAATCATATCTAGTGCCATCTGCGGCAGTGACTTGCATATTTTCAAAGGCAAACACCCGTCAGCACCATTGCCTGTAACTATTGGTCATGAGTTTGCAGGCGAAGTCGTGGCAATCGGCAGCCAGGTATGTAAGGTAAAAATCGGTGACAGGGTAACGGTTGAACCTGTCATAGTCTGTGGTGAATGTTATGCTTGTAGAACGGGCAACTATGGTTATTGTGAAAATATAAGCTTTTCTTACCGCAGAGGAGATGGTGCCATGGCTGACTACATCACCGTGGGAGAATCTTATTTATACAAGTTGCCCGAGCATTTGTCTTACAATGCAGGTGCATTAATTGAACCTCTCTCAGTAGCCGTTCATGCAGTGCGTAGAGCAGACATAAAATTAGGTGAAAAGGTCCTTGTCATCGGTGCCGGTGCTATTGGCCTTTTGACAGCTGCACTTTGCAGAAAAAACGGGGCTACAGAGGTTGCAATCGTCGACTTTTCACAAAAACGCTTAAAAATGGCTTTGGAGCTTGGTGCAACTATTGCTATAAATCCATCTGAACAAGATGTTTATGATGCCGTAGAGAAAATAACGAACGGAGTCGGCATGGATAAAACCTTTGAATGTGTCGGCCTTGAGACAACTTTTAATCAAGCCGTCATGTCACTGAGGAAAAACGGATTGGCAACAATAATAGGTATCTTCGAGAAACCAAACATAACCATTCCCGCAACACGTTTTATCACCCATGAAATAAAGGTACAAGGTTCACAAGGATATTGTTGGGATTTTCCTATTGCACTTGAGATGTCAAAAGAGATTGATCTTGAAAGGCTGGTTACACATAAATATAAACTACAGGATTTGCAGCATGCACTTGAAACCTCCCTCGACAGAGAGTCAGGTGCTGTGAAAGTTATTATAAATCCATAATTTATTCATAAAGGAGCATGCTTATGACAAAAACAGCGATAATTACAGGCGGAGGCAGAGGAATAGGTTTTGCAATTGCCAATCAATTAGGTAAAGATGGCTATAATGTAGCTATTATGGGCAGAAGCCCTCAGGAAAATTACCAAAAGAACCTTGATTTACTGACAAAAGAGGGTATTGAATATTTATATATTCAGGGTGGCATAGAGAATAAAACAGACAGGCAAAAATGTGTTGATGAAACTGTTACAAAGTTCGGAAGGATTGATGTGCTTGTTAATAACGCCGGTGTAGCACCCAATGTCCGCGAGGACCTTCTTGAGATGACCGAAGAGAGCTTTGATCGTGTTGTAGGAATTAACACAAAAGGCACCATGTTTATGACACAGATTGTTGCCAAACAAATGATAATGCAGGAGATGAGGGGACCCAAGAGGGGCACAATTGTCAATATATCTTCATGCTCGGCAGTTGTTTCTTCTACAAACAGAGGCGAATACTGCGTATCAAAAGCCGGTATTTCCATGTTGACAAAACTATATGCAGACCGTCTGGCCGGTCAAGGTATACTGGTTCATGAGATTCGCCCCGGTGTCATTGCCACTGAAATGACCTCCGATGTTAAAGAAAAATATGATCTTTTAATTGAGAGCGGTTTATTTCCGATTAAACGCTGGGGAAAACCGGAGGATGTTGCATCTGCGGTTTCGGCACTTTGCTCAGATAAATTTTTGTATACAACGGGCAACTACATCGATGTTGACGGGGGATTCCACATTCAAAGGCTATAATTTAGTCTTTACTCCCATCATTTATTGGGTGAGGATAAGTAATAACTAAAACCAGTTTTTTGCTGGGGAAATGAGGGATGTTATGATTGAATCATTCATTAAAATCAATGATTACAATATTAAGGTTTACTCCCTTAACACTGTGGTTGTAGGCACAGGTGCTTCCGGTTTTAACGCGGCTGACAGATTAGTGAGTTTTGGGCAGAAGGATATTGCTATTGTAACAGAAGATATAAATGCCGGCACATCACGGAATACAGGTTCCGACAAACAGACTTATTACAAACTTACACTGTCGGGTAAAGATACTGATTCAATAGAAGAGCTTGCAAATACTTTATTTGAGGGACAGTGCGTGGACGGAGATATTGCCCTTTGTGAGGCTGCACTGTCGGCACAATGCTTTCTGAAGCTCGTGGAGCTTGGCGTTCCATTTCCTCGAAACAGATACGGTGAATATATCGGCTATAAGACAGATCATGATCCAAGGAGACGCGCAACATCTGCCGGTCCCTACACTTCAAAGTTCATGACAGAATGTCTGGAAAAAGCGGTAAACGAGAAAGGTGTCAAGATTTTTGATAAGCTGCAGGTTATCAAAATATTGACCGACGGTGATAAGCTCCGGGGAATTCTATGCCTTGATCTTCAAAACATTATGGATCCCAACCGAAGATATGTTGCATTCAACTGTAAAAATGTAATATACGCAACAGGTGGGCCTGCCGGTATGTATGCAGACTCAGTTTATCCCTTGGGTCACTATGGTGCAACAGGTATAGCATTTGATGCAGGTGTCATGGGTAAGAATCTTACAGAGTGGCAATATGGTTTGTCATCAATAAAACCGCGCTGGAATGTATCGGGCACCTTCATGCAAGTGCTCCCGAGATTTATTTCAACAGACGAAAATGGGAACGATGAGAGAGAGTTTCTGTTTGACTTTTTTTCCGATAAAGGGGATATGCTCACCAAGGTGTTCTTGAAAGGGTATCAGTGGCCTTTTGATGTCCGTAAAATTGATGGAGGTTCATCCATTATCGACATTCTTGTATATATCGAAAGTTGTATCAAAGGTCGTCGGGTCCTTCTTGATTTTCGCAATAATCCAGGGGGTGAGGACATAGACTTTTCTGTCCTCTCTTCCGAGGCACGTGAATATCTTGAAAGGGCAGGAGCAACATTTGGTACGCCTATTCAAAGGCTTTTGCATATGAACGCTCCGGCAGTGAGTTTTTATAAAGACAAAGGTGTGGATCTTAACAGTGAACCTTTGGAGATTGCCCTGTGCGCACAACATAATAACGGTGGCCTGACTATTGATAAGTGGTGGCAAACCAATATTGAAGGCTTTTTTGCTATAGGTGAAGTAAGTGCCAGTCACGGGGTATATCGTCCTGGCGGTACTGCGCTAAATGCAGGCCAAGTCGGTTCTACGAGGGCAGCCCAATACATTGCCGCAAATCGCAAAGGTGACCCCATAGCCTTTAGTAAAGAAACTTCTGCTGCAATTGCAGAAGCTATTGCTATAGGTGATGCAGTATTTGATAATAATGATAATGTAGATAAGATATGGAACAAGGCAGCAAAACGCATGAGCCGTTTCGGCGCGGCAATTCGCAGCATAGAGGACATTACACAGGCAACTGAAAAGATCGAAAGTGAACTTGCCAACTTCAACAGTTTTGTTAGGATTTCTTTCCCAAAAAACCTTCATAAAGTATACCGTCTCTATGACATCCTTTTATGTCAGTATGTTTATCTGATGGCAATGATAGATTATGTAAAAAACGGCGGTAAGAGTCGCGGCTCTGCACTGTATACTGATACAAACGGTGAACGATCCTATGAAAGTCTGCCTAATCTTTTTACATTTACTCTTGATGATGGTACAAGAGGAGATAGAATACAAGAAGTTACCTATAAAAACGGTAAATGTAAATTTTCATGGCGTAAAGTCCGGGAAATACCCGATGATGATGACTTTTTTGAAAATGTGTGGAGAGGCTACCGCGAAAATGGCAATGTGTATTGACTTTATTGGAGTTTATTATCGAGATTAGGAGGAATATTATGGATGCATTACAATATCATACTCCAATATACTCGATTGTTTTTGTGGAATCTCGTTATTGGCCTAATGTAGATGAAAAAGAAAAGGCTATATCGACAATTAATCAAAAAATAAATCAACTTTTATACAAACACTTACCGGGCCTGATTCTGAAAAATATTACTATTTCAAGTGAATTGGAGTTGGAATCCTTTAAAAAACAACAGCCGAAAGGGTTTGGCCTTTTCATACCCATAAGTGGAGCTGTTCAACTATGGATTTTAAAAATTGTAGAGAATTTTAAAGGTATAGGAATATGGGCAGGATATGTGCCGGGAATTTTAGAAGAAAGAACAGCTTACCGTTTATTGGAAGCAAATGCTGCACCGGCCATAGCCGATGTCCACAGTGTTATCAATCGAAGGGGTATTCCTGTTATACTGTCAGATGATATAGACGAATTGTTGAATTTATGGAACTCCATACAGGCTGTGGAGCGCATGAAGAAATCTTTACTTATTCTGGTAGGAAGTACAGAAGATTGGGTTATCAGCAGTTGCCGGTCTTTTGACAGAATACGTGAAAAGACAGGAATAGAATGTAAAAATGTAAAACTACAGGATTTGTACGAAATATATGAATCAGTATCCAACGAGGATGCGCAACCTTTGTCGGAAAAGTGGTTGAAAAATTGCAAGGAAACAGTTGAGCCCCAAAAGAAAGATATACTTGAGGCATCCCGTTTGGCAGTGGCAATAGAGCGGCTTGTGAAACAATATGATGCCGATGGTATAGCCATTGCGTGTTTTACACTTTTAAAGGAATTGGGCACGACGAGCTGCCTTGCCCTTAGTTTATTAAACGACAGTGAAGAATATATAGGGGCTTGTGAAGGCGATATGGATTCGGCCTTAACGCTTCTTATGATGAAAGCTCTGACAAACAGCCCGTCATGGATGGCGAATCCCATTATCGAAAAAGACGGAGT
>CAZFME010000103.1:0-7985 GCA_964520055.1 uncultured Clostridia bacterium | reverse complement strand
GTTCTTCTGTCAACATATTTACCACCCCTAATCATTAAAAGTTGACTAACATTAAAAAATCTAACATGGAAATGCCCCATCCCAAACGATTTTCCTATAATCTATCGGATCCGTGTCCCCTTCGGTACTTATAAGCAGGATTTTAGATTCCTCATTTATTTTTAATAAATCTTTCATATCCTTTAACTCTTCTTTTTCTGATATTAAGCTCAACAGACCCAACCCAACGGCTCCTGATTCCCCTGAAATTACCTGGGGATCACCTTTTAACGGACTGGCTAGTATTCTTACCCCCCTAGCCGCTACATTATCCGGGCACGATACATACATATCCGAATAGTCTCTAAGAATCTCCCAGCTTATGGTACTTGGCACTCCACAAGCAAGGCCTGACATGATAGTAGATAAATTACCTTTTACGGCATGAGGCTTTCCATCATTGGCCTTTACTGATTTATAAATACAGGCGGCCGTATTTGGCTCAATTATGACAGTAACCGGCCGTTTATCTCCATATTTTGAAGCTAAATAGCCTTGAACAGCACCGGCAAAAGAGCCGACTCCTGCCTGAAGGAAAACATGACTTGGCATATCATCCCCTCGCGATTGAATTTGTTCCAGTGCCTCATCTATTAAAGTACCGTAGCCCTGCATTATCCAAAGAGGAATATCCTCATACCCTTCCCAGGCTGTATCCTGTATCACCACTCCGCCCTGCTCTTTTGCATATTTGGTAGCAAGCCTTACAGAATCATCGTAGTTATAATCCGTTATGGATGCATCTGCACCTTCATTCTTTATATTTTGCAAACGTATTTTTGACGAACCCTTCGGCATAAATACTACAGATTTCTGGCCTAACTGATTTGCAGCCCAGGCTACCCCTCGTCCATGATTGCCATCGGTAGCCGTCACAAACGTGATATCACCAAGCTTTTCTTTTACTTCTTTTGAACGTAGTTTTTCAAAGGTCAACTCTTCTATTTGCGTACCAAGCTTCTGGCTTAAATACTCACCGATAGCAAAAGATCCACCTAACGCTTTAAAAGCGTTAAGGCCAAATCTATATGATTCATCCTTTACCCAAATTCTTTTTACTCCAAATTCTTTGGCAAGATTGTTTAATGCATGAAGAGGTGTAACCTTGTATTCGGAAAAGCTTTTATGAAACTCTCTTACTTTCTTGATTTCTTCTTGTGACATAACCTCTGTTGATGCTTTTCCGGCATTATCCTTCCCATCTCTTTTATTGAAGATATATTCGATTTGTAAGCTGTTCATTTGCCTAATACCACCTTCTTTTTAGTCATTATTCCTTGATTAGCCGTAAATGTCTTATAACATTAATAAACTATTCAACATTATTGATATGCAACTATTGTGCCAGCGTTCTGTATATATAAAAATATGCTTTTAGGATAAACAAAGCTCTTACATGACAAGGCTAATCCACTTTTTTAAATAAGAAAACAGATAGCACTACCCTGATGAAAAAATCATAAGTTATTATCACTTTGATAAATGTCCAACCCTTTTTGTTAAAAGTAACCGATGTACCTAGTGAATAAAAATAACCTTTATCATATTGATAAAGGTTTATCGAAATGATAAAGGTCCAAATCTATTCTAATCTGTACTTTTTTATCTTTCTATATAAAGTAGCTATACCTATACCTAGCGTATCCGCTGCCTGCTGCTTTCCGGTTACGCTATTTCCATATAAATCTAAGGCACGTTTTATTAAGTCTTTTTCCATTTTTTCCAGTGGGATTAAATCATTGTTCTTGTGTAAATCAACCCGTATTTTTTGTGGAAGTAATCTAATACTTATTATCCCGTTGTTATCCAGCATATTTATCATATACTCAACTGTATTTTCTAATTCTCGGACATTGCCCGGCCAATCATATTTATATAAAAAATCCCACACGTTGCTTTCAAAGCCAATAACTCTTTTTTTAAACAGAGCGGTATATTTACTAACAAAGAAATCTGTCAGTACACGAATATCTTCTTTTCGTTCTCTCAATGGGGGTATTCTAAAGGGTATGACATTTAATCTGTAATACAGGTCTTCGCGAAATGTTCCTTCTCTAATCAGCTTTTCAAGGTTTTGGTTTGTAGCAGCAATTATTCGAATATCAACTGGTATTGGCTTATTTGACCCCAACCTGACAATCTCTTTTTGCTCCAATACCCTGAGCAGTTTTGCTTGCAAATATAGGGGCATATCTCCTATCTCATCTAAAAAAAGAGTTCCGGTATTCGCAAATTCCACTTTCCCAATCTTGCCCTTTGGGTCCGCCCCGGTAAAGGCGCCTCTCACATATCCGAAAAGTTCACTTTCGAGTAAGGTATCCGGTATTGCGGCACAATTAATAGCTACAAAAGGATTATTATTCCTTTCACTTTCCATGTGTATGGCCCGTGCGAATAATTCCTTACCGGTTCCGCTTTCTCCTGTTATTAGTACCGTTGAAGAAGATGGGCCAATTTTTTTGACTTTGCTTTTGAGTGTTTTTATAAACGATGATTCACCGATAATATTTTCAAGGCTCATATTTTCCTTAGTAGTTGTTGCAGAAAAAATCTTATGCTTTAGAGAATTTATGTCAGTAAATATAAAGACCTTGCTGTATTTAAAGTCGCTTTCCAAAATCTTGTATTCTTCTCCCGCAAGCACATAAGTTTTATTCGGCATGATAAGCTCGTACTCTCTCATATTTAAAATGGAATTGCCAGTAGCTTTTATTTTTATTTGGGTTTTTATATCCGTGTCTATGGCCAAAATCTTTTTAGCAATACTGTTAATCTTTGATACTTGCCCTTTCTCGTTTACTATGATTACACCCTGTTCGATTTTATCAATTATGTGATTTAGCATATCGATTAGTATCAACATATTCTCTTTTTCTGTCTCTTCTTTAGCCTTTGAAGAAATGAGATCCGATATCTGCTCTAAAAACTCCGAAAAGGTATCAAAATTATATAAAATATGCTCTCTCTGCTCTTGGCTAAAACATACAAATCCTATTACACCGATAACTTTTTCACCGATTTTTATCGGCATACTCATTTCAAAGGTTTCTTCACAATTTTGTCCTTTCGGGCAATAAGCACAAATTTCATGAGCTCCCGGGTTTTTTATTATTCGTTTTTCTCCCGTACGAATAACATCTTTATACACATAGCCTTCTTCTTCCATGCTTTTATTGATTCTATCGGCAAACATACCTGTACCGGCTATCCGGTTCAAATCCTCGTCTACGATTTCTACATCAACCTTTAAGACTTGAGATAACACTTTCGCATATTTTGCAACAGTATCCTGCATGTTTTTTAAGATACTGGCCAATTTAATCTCCCCTTACTTAACCTACACTTAAGAGGGTATTTGTTTCTTACGGTACGTAATCAATTTAAGTTTATCAGTTTTAAAAAATAACTCAATAATTATAGACAAAAAGAGCAGGTGCTCTGTTTTTTTATAATCTCACTCTTGGGCAATACCTGAACCGCAAGATATTTTCCTCGGTATAGAAGCTCCACAAATCTTTTAATGTTCTTGCTGTCTGTGGTTAAAAATATCCGTTGGTAATTTCTGAGTATCTTTACAGCTTCACCCATAAAGAGCCTACCCTAAGGTCCAACCCCTATTCCATAAAACTTGCCTGTCTTGCTCATAGAATGCATCCTCCGAATATATCACTTCTGTGGTAGATTCGGCCTTACTGCCATAGGCTAGGATGAGTAAGGTTTTATCCATCGACGCTCTCCTTTCATACATTTGCTAAGAAAGTTATCAATAAGCTCCGGATATGCATAAAAATCTATATGCATATAAGAGGCAAGGCAGTTTTTATAAATGTAGCCACACTGCCACTTTTGATTTTGCTCTGGTTTTTGTATGACATAACTTGTTTTATCTGAAGAACCTTCTATAATGGAATAGTGAAATTCATGGCCTGAAATAATGCTGCCTCTAGGTGCTATTACATTATCCTTTGTTACTTCTGCCGTCACATAGCCGAAATTCTGGAGTCGGTCGGTCATGACCGTCTCACCGTTAAAAATTCTCACCATGGGATATTTCTTGCCTTCCCGGTCATAAATAGCTTTCATAAGATACATAAGTCCTCCACCTTCAGCATAAGTAGGAAGGCCTCCCTCTATAGCATTAAATATAGAATCTTGCATTGATTTGTTTTGGCTTAGAGCTTGACCGAAGTTTTCCGGGAAACCTCCTCCAAGATAAAGGCCTGACACCCCGTCAGGAAGCTGTGAATCTCTCAAAGGACTGAAGTGCACCAATAATGCTCCTTTTTCTTCAAAGAGCTCCAAACCGGCCCGGTAATAAAAACAGAAGGCATCGTCCATTGCAATGGCAATTTTTGTTTTTGGGTTTCCTTTGCTCTGAGTTGCTTCTTCACTTGGTTGTGTGATTTGTATATTTACTTTCGGCTGTTTGGTTTTTTGCAAAGTCTCGTTTATATCCATATGTTTTTTAGAAACCTGAAAGTCTTGAGCCCTTTCTGAAGTCTCCAAAATTCGATCTAAATCTATATATTCCTCAATCAAATGGTAAAGTCTTTCAAGGCTGTGCTCAAGATCCTTAATTTCCTTTGGAGGCATAAGACCTAAAGGTCGCTCGGTAATTACCAAATCCCGATCTTTCGGTAAATACCCGAGAACAGGAACCCCTGTATCTTTTTCTATGCACTCCTTCAAAAGTTCAAAATGCATCTCCCCTCCTACCCGATTGAGCATCACTCCCGCTAAGTTCAAATCGGGATCAAAATCCCTGAAGCCCATTACCATGGCCGAAGCGCTTTTTGACATACCACCGGCATCCACAACTAATATCACCGGTAAACCAAGCATTTTCGCCCCATGGGCACTGCTAGCATACCCAGAGGAATCTCTCCCGTCAAAAAGTCCCATCACGCCCTCTACTATGGATATGTCACCACAGCGAGCCTTTTCTTTGTATAATTGCCTAAATTTCTCCTTACCCAGCATGTGAAGGTCGAGATTGTAGGAAAAACTGCCGGTTACGAGCCGGTGATAAGTAGGGTCAATGTAATCAGGGCCAATTTTAAAAGGCACGATTTTATATTTCTTAGACAGAGCACCCATTATCCCCAAGCTTATGGTTGTCTTGCCGGAACCGCTATGGGTTCCGGCTATCATTATGCCTCTGCTCATGATAGATCAGTCCTTTTTATTTATAATTCAAACTTGTTATCGTGTTCTGGCAGTTGCTTAAAGATAATTCGGGTTTTTAGCCAGATCACGGATTCCTACATCATCTATTTAATTCATTCAAAAGATACGATTTCATTAATATTTGGCCTAGATCTAAATTGGCAATTTTTTAGATTGCATTTGGCACAATCATGATTTTCATCCGGTATTGCTAATTCCTTTCCTATTCCATATACCACACTTATGGACTTAACCGGTTTCATCATCATACTTTCCTTTAAAGTGACGCCGATGGATTCACCGTCCAGTAATTTAACAATGAGGCTTAATCTTCTATAGGCCTTCATGCTTACAATATTTCGTTGCTTCTTCACAAGTAGCTGATATAATACTTATTAGGGTGAAAAATGATTCCGGTTTCTGTGGCATAAATACTAAAACTTTGCGGTAAAAACCGGAAAAAAGGAACCTTTGCTTCTTAGTCGTGTCAATATAATAACAGTAATGGAGGGAGCAACATATCTATATCTTACTTAAAAATACCAAAAAAGTCGTTTCTTATTTTCATATTTCTGTGCCTAATATCTTTCCTTGTGATAGAAAGTCTTATAATAATCAATTCATTTACAGATGACGATATGCCTGTAGATTATGTAGTTGTCCTGGGGGCCGGGTTGTTCGGTGATCAGCCTTCACCCTCATTGCATTACAGGCTGCAAAAAGCTTTGGAATATACAAAAAAACATCCGCATGT
Organism: uncultured Clostridia bacterium; assembly: GCA_964520055.1. Classification (GTDB taxonomy): domain Bacteria; phylum Bacillota; class Thermosediminibacteria; order Thermosediminibacterales; family Tepidanaerobacteraceae; genus DUNY01. Next base: position 2,026 of record CAZFME010000103.1, on the reverse strand, counting down.
ACCTATAGTGGTATCAGGAGGGCAAGGTCCTGATGAGTGGATCACCGAAGCCAAGGCAATGGAGTGTTTTCTCTTGCAAAACGGGATAGAAGCAAAAAGGATAATTAAAGAAGAGCGCTCCACCAGCACTAAAGAGAATTTGATTTTTACCAAAGAATTATTAAAACATGATATAAATACAAAGAAGCCTACATTACTTATAGTAACCAGCGAATACCATATGTTTCGTGCCAAGTTTCTGGCAAAACGAAACGGATTTATTCCCTATGGGAAATGCGCAGCGACTCCTGCTTATCCAAGATACTTAAAACCCTTATACTATTTTCGAGAATATTTTGCCGTCATCAAATCTTTTTTCTTTGATTAGATTTATATTTTTAAAGTATGGAAGTTGATGAAACGAACGTCAGACTGTGTAAAAACCCGCTAATCTATGTTTTATGTCAACCTGCACGCAGTGAAAAGTCTTAGATCCTTCGCTTCGCTTAGGATGACAATGTTGACCATCTTCCATACTGTGACTTTTCACACGGTCTGACGTCGCCATGTCATGTTATTGTAATCATAACGTTTTTCGAGGCAGATAAGGTATATCTATTTTTTGAGATTGTTATAGGACACAGTATAAACTTTATTGAAGTTTAGCTATATTCACTGAGTAAGGTGGCCTGATGATACCTTTTTCAGTTATTATTCCCGTAATATTCTCATGGGGGGTAACATCAAAGGCAGGATTGTAAACCTTTATACCTTCCGGAGCAATCCTGACTCCACTTATATGGGTGATTTCCTCGGCACCCCTTTCTTCAATCACGATTTCATCTCCACTGTCTATATCAAAGTCTATGGTTGAAATAGGTGCTGCAATATAAAAAGGTACATTAAAATCCATAGCCATTTGAGACAGCATATACGTGCCTATTTTATTGGCCGTATCGCCGTTTGAGGCAATCCTGTCGGCTCCAACGATAATTACATCAATCTTACCGTCCCTTATCAAAACCGGTGCTACACTGTCAGGTATGAGTGTAGCGGCAATTCCCTCCTGAACCAGTTCCCAGGCCGTAAGTTTTGCCCCTTGAAGCCTGGGCCTTGTCTCATCGGCAAAAACCCTTATGTTTTTCCCCGAATAGTGGGCTTCCCTTATCACACCTAAAGCCGTTCCATAGCCTACGGTAGCAAGAGCCCCGGTATTGCAATGGGTCAGAATGGTAGCCACTTGGGGGATAATCTCATTGCCGTATCTGCCTATAGCTTTATTTGCTTCCAGGTCTTCTCTTTCTATGACTTTTGCTTCATTTAATAATGCTTCATAGATTTCCTTATTGGGTTTACCCTTGTTCTCTTCCATGATACCCTTCATGCGCCTGATAGCCCACATCAAATTTACTGCCGTAGGGCGTGAATCCCCGATTATTTGGGCACTTTCTTGCATTTTACTGAGGAACTCTTCTTCGCCCAAGCTCGTAAATTCCCGGACCGCCAGCACCAAACCGTAAGCCCCGGCAACTCCTATAGCCGGTGCTCCACGTACCACCATATCTTTTATGGCAAATTCCACATGTTTATAGTTTTTACACTCAAATATCGAAAGTTCCCCTGGTAGTTTTCGCTGATCGAGCAGATAAAGTTTCTCGTCTCTAAATTCTATGGTTTTAATAGAAGCCACATCAAACTACCTCCTAAAAATAATTGTCAGTTTTGAAGATGAAATAGAATGAATACTTTAGAAAAAGCAACTTGTCAAATTGTATTTCTATAATTCTCATGACTTTTCCTTCTTTGGAAAAATAAAGACTAATCATCACCGACCTTGGATGTGATCATTCAGAACAAACCCGGAATTTTTCAGAGGCTTACCTGGCACCAAACAGAGGACAACCAAAAAAAGACCCGCAAAGTTGTTTGCGAGTCTTTTTTTTGCTGTTTCTAATTATTAATACATCATGTCTCCACCGCCGGGCATCTGTGGCATAGGTTGTTCCTTTTCCGGAATATCGCTAACTATGGCTTCTGTAGTAATTAC
>CAZFME010000102.1:2197-8046 GCA_964520055.1 uncultured Clostridia bacterium | reverse complement strand
TAAAAGACATTCATTATGTCACTTAAATCCCAGTCATTTATGTTCCGGTCTAAAAGCATTTTATACTGGGCAAAAACCCCCTCATTATATCTTAATACTTTGTACTGTTTCAACTTTTCAAATATCTCCGCTGTAAGCATTATAATTCTGTTTTTGTTCATTCCCTGATAAGCTATCTTGTCTAATATGGGTTTGCGACTAAGTTTTTCTTTATATTGGGCACTTGCCACTTCAGCTATCATATAACCAAGTAAAAACATAGCAGTTTCTTGTTCGCCGTATTTGACTTCTTCTATATACCCTTTTAAATCATCACTTAAAGTCAATTTGTCAGTATTCATTGACTCCCCTCCCTGTAAAGTATTCAGAATCTCTAAGTATAATATACATAGATTGGCCTGGAGCATTGACCTGATTAAATTCATATCATACACCAAATCAGATGCCATTTTTGGTGCCGGAATATTATAGACATTAAACCTCTTCAATCTGTATATGGATGCAAGTTCTACGAATTTATTTATCAAAAACTCTTTTGAAATGGGGTTTTGTGAAAATATGGCATCATATATTTCCAGCAGCTTGGTCGGCTCCAAAATTTCTTTTCTTCCCTGCTTTCTTCCCATCCTCAAAGGAATTAAGTAATACATTTTATTTAATTCTATAGCCCAGGATTTTGAATCTCTTAAAAGCTTATTCCCGATGTCGTGGACTTTAGATGTGGCAATTCTCATCTTTCTAATTCTAGATGGGGAAACGTCTTTTATAAGTTTTAAAATTTTAAATTGCTGTGAAGCACCACCACTATCATGGAAAAGAAGGTTTAAGACATAGTTATCCTTTATATTCTCAAGTTCTTTAAACTCATCTATTTTATCTAGGAAATGTTCCAGACCTTCGTAAGTAACTGCTGAGTTGAATGAATAAATAATTTGCTCACTCAACTCATTCATTTTATTACTGTCAATTTCCGTTCTGAATAAAAACCCTGGTATAACATATAGTGGAAAGCTACCGATTCTACTGCCCATATTATTTTTTATATAGGATTCCCCTGCCAAAGTGCTCTTATAGCATTTTTCACATAGGATATAGTTTTTGTCGAATTTGCCTCCAACTCCTGATGAAAAACTTATTTTGTCAGTATTGTAGTATTTAAAATCCATTCTTTTTGTTTCTGGTGTTGACTTTTTTGTCATTCCACAAACTGAACATATGCCGTTTTTACTTTTCTGAAATATTTCTCCAACCTTATCCTGATAAATAAGCTTTTTATAATCTGTGTTATCACATATAAAATCTTCGTCAATTTTTATAGTATATAAAACTATTTCATCATTTTTATCTAAAAATAGTTGTTTTCGTATATATTCATCTATTATTTTTGCAGCCTCTTCAACTAGCTTCTTGTCTTTGTTCTTAGCCTTAATACTTTCTTCAAGTTTTCGTGGACTAAAATCTTCTTTAATTCCAAGCTTCGCAAGATCCCAAATGACCCTATATCTTTTCCCGATATTGTCGCTAAAGCTTATGTAACAATTATCAACTATACTCCCGATTTTTTGCCTTAAAGCACTTTTTTCATCGAGCCTATCATAAAGACTTGGAAGTGTCTGGGAGCATAAAAAATTCAAGCTGTTAGTCGTTGCAAGCCACTGAAAACTACTGGGCCCCGATGCATTGCCTACCCATGAAAATCTTTTCGGCGAGTTCTCTCCCAATTCACTCAATTCAAAAGAAATGTTGTAGTTTTTTGTGTCAAATTTTACCGTAACTATATATTGCTTCGTTCCGGTTTTCTCTGTATCTTTTACTGGAATATTAATTGTCATTACATCTAGAAATCGGTCATCAGATTCACCTAATAGCCCATCGCCAATGTCTCTTATTGCTGTAAGCAAAGACTTTTCCTCCTTTCCTTAGGTATTTAGAGTAATTAATTACTCCGCCAATATATCACCCCTTTCTAATTCTAGTGTGCCACCTCTTTATTCAACCTTTGCCAAAAAACTCCTCCCTTCGATTTGAATTTATTTATATTCGTTTGATGTAGATAGATTTTACTGGATGACTATTTGTAGAAACTATAACACTACGCACAAGCTCTGCCTTACTTATAATGATACAACCATGCAAGTGGACTACTGACTCAAGAATTCCTGGTAAGATAAAATCAAATGCTGAAAACTGGTCTTTAATTCGTTTAAAATTCAATAGTTAGCAATAGTGCACGTGCTGAGCAACAAACCTAAAATGTTATCTCCCCAAACCCCGTTTCCTTACTATAGTAATCAATATCTTTTAAAAGAGAAATAGTGGTCTCCTTCTCTTGAATTTTACCATTGCACTTTAAAAAATTAAAAGTTTTTTCGTTAATATTTACTACAAAATTACCCATTAAGCCCATGAATCTTTTGATGGATAAGAAATCAAGTTTACTTAACCATTCTCGGTTTTGGTAGTGTTTGTATACATTTTTAGGTGTATCTATACCGAATTCCTCCATGAGCTTTCTAGTTTTTTCATTTATATAGAGTTCTGTTGGAACAAATACCTCATGCTTTTTATACTGTTCATCAAATGGTAAACTAAGTTTTGCAATACTAGACCACTTGCCGTTAGCCGCCTCTACTAAATAGTTTAGGCTCTTCATTTGTTCATTGCGTGCAAAAGTTTGCTCATAGTAGTCTTTTATGTTGTCGTAAAGTTCTTTTTCTGTCTGAGTTCCTGTATTTGAAAACCATTCATCAGTAACCTTTCTTATGTCTTTATCTTTATATATATACTTTCGTGTATCCTCTTCGCCATTTCTTAAGAACTTAAAAACAATAACTTTTCCTTTTTCTCTTTCATTGTGGCGGTTCACCCTACCGGCGGTCTGCCCCACCGACGGCGTTATAGGAAGGGCTCGAAAAATAGTATCAAAGCTGAGATCAATTCCTGCTTCTATTATTTGAGTTGAAACGAGGATTAACTTGTCACAGGAATTTTTAGTCACATGCTTAATGTATTCTATGATTCTACTCTTATGGCCTGGTAGCATATTACCATGTAAGTTTATTATCTTTACTTTTTGACCTTCAAGTTTTTCTTTTAATTTCCGATATATATTTATGCTGTCTTTTATTGTATTTACAACAACAGCAATATTATCAACTTTCCGTAACTCATTTGACACTTGATCCGTTAAAACGTTTTCATCCCAAGGTTCCTTTATCAAAAGAACTTCGTATCTTGATAACCAACTTATTTTGTCAGGTTCCAGTTTTACGGGTTTTGTAATTAAGCCATATTTTGTAGGTGGCATGGTGGCTGTTATAAACAATACTTTTGACTCCAGTTTTTGAGTCAGAATGTCCATCATGAGTAAAAAAGCATTCCAAACTGCCGGTGTTATTATTTGAGGTTCATCAATAATAATAAAACTATTTTTTAGGCTCTCAAGCCTCATGGTATGTTGAGCTCTTTTGGGAAAAACTGTTTTGAAAAGTTGGTTTAATGTAGAAGTCACGATAGCAGCTTGCCATGTATCTAGGATAAAAAGTTTTCTTTCGTCTATTTCCTCAGATTCAGCTATGGAAAGATGGTGCTGTTGAAGGACTTCCATAGAGGTGAGTTTTTCTATTTCTTCGGTGGCTTGAGATAAAATAGAAAGGTAAGGAGCTATGTAGATTATTCTATTTGTCTTGCCATTGTGGCAGGCATTTAATGCCACCTTCAATGCAGCTATAGTTTTCCCATACCCCGTGGGAAGAAATAAGGTAAAAACATTATTCCCTTCGTTCTCAATATATTTTTCTAATACCTTCGTTTGAGTCTTCTCTCTTAGTATATTAATTTCTCCGTGAAGGCCAGCTCTTTCTTTACACTTTTCTTCGAGGTATTGTACCGCTTTTTTAAAGTCTTTCTTATCTATCTTATTGATTTCTTTAAATCCCGCTGCATCAAACCGGTCCGCATATATAAAGGAAGCCGTATCCTGTCTGAGGCATTTTTTAGCAGCTTGTTTCCACTGATGATACGAAAATGTTTCTCTTGTGATAAGATTACTCTTCCATTCATTTACAAAAGATTTTCCCCACAGCTTAAGATGTTCTATCTCAAGATTTGTTTTCCCCTCAAGCATAGGTAGCTTTTGGTATATGAATTTTTCAAACCCCTTTAGATCTATGGATTCCAGTCCTTGAAAAACTTTAAAGTCTCTATGCCAAGGTGGGTATTTGAAATTTACGTCTTTTAAGTCACCATGATGAGATGAAATATCATAAGTTATAGTCATAATAAGATGGAAGAGCTTTTTTTCATTAAGTTTTTCAATTTGCAAATATTTTTGGGCTAAATAAGCAAATATTAAACTGCCAATTTTCGAATGATTAGGCTTCTTTACTTTATTGTTTTCCCTAACAAAGGCTTGCCATTGGGATTGGGCCTTGCCTATGTCATGGCAAAGCCCTCCGATAAAGAACAGTATTTGTTCATATTCTTTACCTATACTCCAATTAGTTCCTACATTTTCAAGATGCTTTTTCAATAAATATGTCTCTACATCCGAAGGCCGTGCTAAGCACTCATCAAAAGGTACTTTTACCATAAACATATACACTCCGGGTCCTTATATTTCAAGATTTTTATGTCATACTTTTTGTTAACATCCAGTTTTCTTATAAATGTAATGGGTTTCCCCTCTATTTCATAAATGAAATTTATAGTTCCTTTAAACTTTCTATCACCTAGGTACTCGTATTGTATACCTCCCGCTCTACTATACTGCATGTCTGATTCTACTATAAGTTCATCAATTACAAAGGTTGGCACTACAGTTATACATTTTAAAATGTCTGATTTTTCTTCTACTACCTCTAATTCGCCCTTATATATGGGATAGGTAAGTGCAAAGGCGCTGCCCATATATGTATGGTAAGTACTTTTGTTTTGCTTTATGAAATGTTTTATTTCATCATAGTAATCGCCATGATAAAATATCCTGTAATAGGGGTTTACTACAAATTCGACAGCTGTCTGCCGATTAAATGTGCCTCCACTTGCTAAAAACCCTTTTCCTAATAATGATAGTTCTTGAGAAGATGTCTTTACAGGATTTAATAGCTGCACTCCAACCCAAGCGTTCCCTGAAAACTCCTTCATGCCCAATATGGATCCAATCATGCCTTGTATAGCTGTTCTAGTAATAAAAGGATATGTCAAATGAGTAGCCGTAGAATCGGGCCTCCTAAAATGTCCTAATGGTGCTTTTATATCAAATACTAAAACCTTCATTTTTTCACCCCAGTCGTTTAGAAAAGCTATAATCGTTTTTGCTCGCCAAACATTTCTCCTTTAAATTTTAATGCTGGGTTTTTCCAGTATCTACACTGAGCAATTTTATCTTTATTTGCATTTAGAGTATCTGAAAGCTTAGTAATATCAAGTTGTATTTGGTTTACTGAAGTTGGTTGAACATCCATATTCCATTGCTCTCTTTCAGGTAGTAACTTCACATAATCCTCCAAATATCCGATTCTAAAAAATGGATCTTTGTATTCAACGTGTACCATAAAAAGAGGTTGTTGAAATCCCCGGTTTCTAGCCTGCCTATGCTGGGTTCCCCTCCATAGTGCTTCAAGAAGTAGCTCCTGATCTTCCGTATCCATTTTTGTTTGTTTAGCAATGTTAGCATTTATCACTGCAGGCATTATAAATACAGCAAATGGCAGCGTATAACTTGTCCAAATTGTTCCTTGAGTTTTACCTTCTGCACCATCCTTAATATCTGAACTAGGCATAACAACTGTACCTTGCACATATTGACTATCCACTGGATGTAATGAGTGAGCCCAACCAAATTGTAC
>CAZFME010000102.1:1952-2187 GCA_964520055.1 uncultured Clostridia bacterium | reverse complement strand
TGCAGTATCTTTTATGTCTTTACTCGGAAGGACGGTAGTCCCCTGAATGTATTTTGTGTTAACAGGGTGCATTGAATGGCTCCAACCGAATTGGACTGGGCCTGTTAGGTTAAATTTATTCCCTGTCACTGAATATACAGCTCCAAAAGTCCTGACATCAAAAGCAGATTTTTTCAATGCACTTTCCATATCTTTTTTAGCCTCTTTTTCTAACCCAGCATCTTTTGCTATTTTT
>CAZFME010000102.1:0-1942 GCA_964520055.1 uncultured Clostridia bacterium | reverse complement strand
CCTATACTTTTCCTTCCTAAAAGCATGCCTTTCTCATTTCTTTCTTCTCGGACAAAAATAAATTTGTCTTTCTTTTCACCGCCGTCTTCATATTTCACTATAATATAGTCACGAATGTCCCTTTTTACACTGACATCGGAAAGAGAAATCCTTCCATCCTCTTCTCCAAAAATTCTTCGGGCATCACTGTCCATTAATGGATCTCTATTAGGCACGCCATCTTTTACACTTTTAACAAACAGTAATTCTCCACTATTTATCATTATTTTTATTACCCTCCTCAGATTTTTTACTATCAACATTCATACTAAATCCCGCCCAAAAGGCCGCCATAAAGTCATCTTTATTCTTGCGTATCTCTTCCTTATTATCTAGATAATAAAGCAATAGAACCCCATTTTTCCTTTCGGTATTTTCCGCAAGATTAATCCCTAGTTTGTATTCATATTCTTTGAATTTGGACAAAGCATTTTTAAATATAACTTCCGGAGTAAGGGTGCTGCCATAAGTCATTACTCTTTGGGAAATAAAACTTTGTCTTGGATTTCGTTTGCCCTTGCTTTCAGCATCTACTGAAATACCAGCTTTCCACATCTGATTTGCATAGTACTGTTGGGAAAATTTCTTTGTTACAAGCCCTGCAATAAAACCAGCTTCTGCTACACTTTTTATTTCTATTTCAGAAACGGGGTCGATAAATTTATCATATATCTGTATCCAGTTATCCACTTTATCTCCTCCTTCTTTTAGTATTTTCAAATTATATAAATGTAAGAATTGTTTGAATGTAAAGTAAAACAGTGCTTCACTTTTTAATTTAAAATAGTTTTTGGAAAGTTCTTTAGAGAGTTCGTTCATTCGAGTAGCAACATTTTTTATAAATTTTTCGTTGTTTAGAGTTTGTTTATGAAGCACTTTCGATAGAGTTGGCCATAAATACGGGCCGCCGTAAGCCTTTGTCAATAAGTAAGGAAGGGAGTCAAAATAATGGTTGGTCTTATCAGAGTTAATATCCAATTTTTGGGAAAAATAGTACGCGTATTCTAGTAACTCCTCAAATATTTTATCTATAATATCTATCGTGGATGGAATGACATCTTCTATCAAGGCGTTTAAATGGATATCACCTCTATTGATATTTCCTGTATAATACATAACCGTCACTCGGTACTGATCCTTTTGCAAACCTTCTGATAGCATATATGGTAATGCTAAGATATTATCTAAATGAAGTCTGGTAGTGCTTTTTGTATCTTGGTCTTCATCAATAATAATGTTCTCAATTCCTCGAATAAAATTATCTCTTTCTTGTTCATCTTCTAGAAAAGATTCAGTTATTGGAAGAACATAACAGAATCCATAAATATCTGTAGTGCTTCTTGTATAATTCTTTGCCTCAACGCTTTCCACTGGAGAAAATATTTCTCTGGCAAGCCAATATGGCACCCGCTTTGTAAGCTTTTTTACTAAGGTAGCCCCATAGGTCAAGCATCGATACGCTTTAGGAGATAATGCGATGCTTTCTACTAAATTGTTTCGATCTTGATATATGGAAAAAGGTGCATCCCATGTAATTGTGTACCATGGCCATGCTTTATTGTATGACGACAATACTTTGCCTTGTTCTCCGGTTATGTCACACTTTCCATACTCAGCAAATCCTTTTTCCATGCCTTCCTTTTCTTTTGCCTGCCAAACTAGTTCAGAAGCTTTATTCAGATCCAAAATTATATATTCCCCTGGATTTATACTACTTTTACCAAGAGCAATTTTATTTACCTCATCTGCATTCCCAATAATTTTATCAGTATAGCAGTAAAGACCGTCATCCTGAATTGCTGCAATTATTAAGACTCCTAATTTATTATCTTTATCTCCTTGATACTCTTTCGCGAATTCTCTAGAAATGATTTGACTGATTTGTTGTACGAATTTATCATTT
>CAZFME010000101.1:0-8055 GCA_964520055.1 uncultured Clostridia bacterium | reverse complement strand
CATGCCTGGAAAAAAGATTCAGCATATGATTGAAGAAAAAGGCCGGTGTTTGAATATTGTTTTGACCTTCCCCGTCCAAATTTATTTGAACTTTCGCTTCTGTTTCTTCGGTTTTTCTGTAAACATCAGCACTTCTTGCCATGACATAACCTCCTCTAACTCATGATTTCCCCGAGATAAGACAAGAGAAGCTCGTTTTGCTCCGGAGTGCCTATACAAAATCGCAAAGTATTCTTTAATATATCGTCACCTAGGCGGCGAGTAAGTATGCCCTTTTTTAAAAGCTCGTCATATACCATGTCTCGAGATTTTTCCAATTCGCATAAGAAAAAATTGGTGGAACTCGGGTAAGCTTTTAATCCATTAATTGTTTCCAAACCCAGTTTGAGTTGTTCTCGAGCTTTTCTAAATTTACTTTGCATATTTTTCAACCAATCCATCTCTTTTAAAATCTCAACAGCGGCAATTTGTGAAAAGAGACTCACATTATAGGGTAGCTTAACTTTGTACAACTGCTTGATTACATCTTCATGACCGATGGCATAACCAACCCGAAGACCTGCTAGGGAAAATATCTTAGAAAAGGTGCGAATCACTACTACATGTGGATAATCTGAGAAGCAACCTGCCAAAGTCTTGCCTCCAAACTCGAAATATGCCTCGTCCACCGCTATAATACCGTTGAAATTATTTATTAAATCCAATATCTTTGCTTCGTCAAAATAATCTCCAGTAGGATTGTTGGGATAACATAAAAATATCAGTTGTGGTTTATCTTTCGTAAAATACTTTTTTATCCGCATAACGTCAAGATCCCAGAACCACTTGCCGTGATTTTTTTCACGTATAATTGGTACTTTTATAACATTGGACCCAGCTACGGTAGCAAAAATTTCATAACTCGAAAAGGTTGGAACAGGAATTATAACGTCTCTATTCGGACCGGCAAAAGCCATAATTATATCATTAATTATTTCATCGCCACCACTGCCTACAAAGATTTGGTCAGGACTTACTTCAGTGTACCGGGACAGGCTTACCCGAAGCTCATCACAACTGGGATCATAGTAGTAATTGAAATGTTCAGCCTTTAATCTGTTCCATATTCGCTCTTTTATGTCTGTTGGTACATCGTAAGGGCTTTCATTGGCGTCAAGTTTTATATCACATGACTCTTTTGAAGGCATGTAAGGGGTCAATTTCAATATATCATCGCGTACAAAACGTATTGGTGATGTTATGACAATCTCCTCCCTAGCTTCTCCATCAAATCCATTATCACATCGGATTTTAAGCGAAAACTTACCTGATTTGCAATGAGTCTACTACTTATTGGGCAAATCTCCTCCAAGATTTTTAAGTAGTTTTTTTTGAGCGTGTTACCTGTAGATACAATATCCACAATAGCATCGGAAAGTCCAAGTATCGGGCCTAATTCTACAGACCCATGCAGTTTTATAATTTCTACGGGAAATCCCCGCTTTACAAAATATTCTTCTGCAATGCGGGGGTATTTTGTAGCCACCCGATAGATGGGCGTGTTGGAAGATTGCACTTCCGGAACGGCTACCACCATACGGCATTTTGCCAGCTTTAAATCCATCAATTCAAAAACATCTTTTTTGTCTTCCATCAACACATCCTTACCTGCCACCCCAATATCCGCCACACCATACTCTACATAGGTAGGCACATCGGTCGGCTTTGCCAAAATCATTCGGATACCGTATTCTTTAAAATCAAAAAAAAGCTTCCGGGAATCTTCACTTACTCCGTCACAATCCATGTTTATTTTATTAAAAAGTTCAAGAGTTTCAGCTAAAATTCTGCCTTTTGATAGAGCAATTTTTAATAAATCCACGGGTTATTCTCCTTTACTTAACTAAAATCAATATAAACTACTAGGCTAACGCTTCGTCAAGGGGTCAGTAGAAGGCACCATTTTTACTGTATAACCCTGTTTTCTCATCTCTTCAGCTTTATAAAAAGTCTCGATAAACTTTGCCGGAGTATAATATAGATAATGAGGCTCATACGCATCTTTAATATCCCGATCCAGAACTGAAAGAATTACTTCCTCCGTCAATGCAAAACCCGTTGCCGGTCGTGAACCGTTAAATTTATCAAGCAGGGTATCATACCGGCCACCGCCCCCCAAAGGAAATCCTGCCTGTGGTGAATATATTTCAAATACTATCCCTGTATAATAGTCCAAGCCTCTAGCCAATCCGGGATCGAAAGTGAGGTGAATATTATTAAATCCCTTTAACATTCTCCAAAGCTTGTCTAGTTCTGATAGAGCCTCCTTACATTTCTCATTGAGGGGAAACTTTATTAACTCATCTAATATTTCCGGTCCGCCATAAAATCGGGGTAGAGCTAGAAATGTTTTTTTAATTTCAGGCTTGAGGATATTTGTCTCAGTCAAGTTCTTCAACCATACAAAGTTTTTATCTTTTATTGCTTGAGCAACCTTGGCTTTTAAGGAAGAATCATCCTTTATTTCATCAAGGAGCCCTTCCAAAAATTTTATATGACCTATATTTATTATAAATTTTTTTATTCCTATTTCTTTTAGCATACGAGATGCCAACAGTATAATTTCTATATCAGCTTCTATTCCCGGTATACCGATAAGTTCAGCACCCGTCTGATAAAACTCCTGATCCCTACCCTTTCTCTGTTCTTGAAATCTAAAGACATTGGCCATGTAATAAAACCTTAAAGGTGCGTCATGGTCGCTATAATGAGTTGCTACCATCCGGGCAATTGATGTGGTAATATCAGGTCTTAAAGCCATTACCCCACCCTGCCTGTCAAAAAACTTAAATACCTTTTCTGCAAAACCCGGCTTGCCGCTCATTACAAACGTCTCCAAATATTCAAAAGAAGGGGCTATTATCTCTTCATACCCCCATTTTTCCAATATATTGCCAATAATCTTTTCAATCCGTCTTTTTTTGCGGACTTGTGGGGGTAAATAATCTTTCACACCTGCCGGTCTTCGGAAGTACTTGGTCATTATTGCACATCCTTTAGCACATTAAATCGTTAAAGCGTTTAAAAGAATACTAACATAATAACCTCATATAATCAATAGGTAGTATATCAATTATTTGCTAAGTATTTACTTTTCATCGGCAATTGTGCTTTTATTCTATTTTATGCTCTATTTTAATAAGTTTTATCTAACACTTCCGTTGTAGAAGTTTTTCGGTACCAAAGGCGTAGATACATATAGGTAAATAACTTAATAACTTGGGTGCCATGGAAACCTCTGAAAAATGCATAGCCACCTGCATATGTTCAATATAAACAATTGTACAGACAGTCAATAAAAAACCTAGTTAATCAGAGCATCCTAGGCATCTATAAACCTCCTGGGCATCAATAATAACTGGTTTTTGTGGAAATACTATTATCGGTCAATATTTATATATAGAAAAATGGAAAATGGAGGAAATGTTTCATGAAATTAAATCCTTACATATTTCGTCAGTACGACATAAGAGGCGTTGTCAACGTAGATTTGGATGAAGATTTCGCAAGAAGGCTAGGTCAGGCTTTCGGTACCTATGCCGTAAAAAATGGTGAAAACAAAGTCGTTGTAGGTAATGATAACCGAACGTCCTCACCTTTTTTAAAAAAGGCAGTGACAGAAGGCCTTTTATCTACCAGATGTGATGTTGTAGACATAGGAACGGTCATAACACCTATATTTTATTATGCCAGGATACATCATGATATAAATCCAGGCATAATGGTCACCGCCAGTCACAACCCGGCACAATTCAACGGTTTTAAAGTAGCTTTCGGACCGGGTACTATATATGGTGATGAGATTCAGAGTTTGAGGAGCATGATGGAAAAGGGAGATTTTTCATCGGGGAATGGGACCCTTTCGTTTAAAGACCCTGTAGAGGATTATATGAACATGATTTGCGAAAAAATACGCCTTTCAAAAAGACTCAGGGTAGGTATAGACTGTGGAAACGGCACAGCCTCTTTTTTTGCACAAAAGCTTTTTAGCCGTCTTGGAGTAGATGTTTTCCCGATTTACTGCACTTCAGATCCGGCTTTCCCAAATCATTTTCCCGACCCTGTCAAACCTGAGAATTTGATGGATTTAAGAGAACTGGTATTAAATGAAAATCTGGATTTGGGTATCGGTTTTGATGGAGATGGTGACCGTATAGGTGCAGTGGATGATAAAGGCAATGTAATTTACGGTGATATGCTAATGATTCTCTACTGGCGTGAAATAATGCCCAAATTCCCAGGCACTACGGCCATCGTTGAAGTCAAGTGTTCTCAAGCTCTTGTGGATGAAATAAAAAAACTGGGCGGTAAGCCCATGTTTTATAAAACCGGTCATTCTTTGATTAAAGCCAAAATGCGGGAAATCGGGGCAGTATTTACCGGAGAAATGTCCGGCCACATGTTTTTCGCCGACGAATACTACGGTTTCGATGATGCACTATATGCCGCCGCCCGGCTGTTTAGAATCTTGTCCAATTCCAAATGTAAACTCTCAGAGTTGCTGGCCGATGTATCAAAGTATTATTCAACACCCGAAATTCGCGTATCCTGCCCTGATGAAGAAAAATTTGACAAAGTGGAGACTGTAAGGCAGTTTTTTGAAAATAAATATCCCATAATAGACATAGACGGTGCTCGAGTGATGTTTTCAGACGGTTGGGGGCTGGTTAGAAGCTCCAATACAGGGCCGGAGCTGATCGTTCGTTGTGAGGCAAAAACCGAGGTAGGATTGGAAAGAATAAAAAAGGAAATACAGGTAGCTCTAAATCCATTAAAACTTTTTTGAGCTCAATATCTAAATGTCAAATAGCTCCATGTCAGGGGATCCGGCACAGGAAGCTGCTGATAACCGTTGGCCTGAAGCAGTGCCACTAAGGATCGAAAATTTGTATTTTTATGATGGAAATGTCGTGGCAAAAGAAAGGAATTGACACAGCATAATCGTTTCTCCCCCAGCAGTGCAAAGCTGCACCTGCTGCAAGTGAGTTGAGATTTCTTTTTATTCATTATCATGTGATAATCCAGTGGAGTTTCAGATCTAAAACTCCCCGGACATGCCATGCTTAGTTTTAATCGATAAAGAGTGATTCTTTCTTTTCGCTCCCTGACAAAACAGTTATCCGCCATTTTTAAAACTTTTTCAGTTATGTGGCCCCTCGTAAAATCCAATACATCTCTATCATATCTGAAAAAATACATAAACTGCCCA
Source organism: uncultured Clostridia bacterium (assembly GCA_964520055.1). Taxonomy (GTDB): domain Bacteria; phylum Bacillota; class Thermosediminibacteria; order Thermosediminibacterales; family Tepidanaerobacteraceae; genus DUNY01. Next base: position 2,807 of record CAZFME010000101.1, on the reverse strand, counting down.
CTCCTTATGTTTGACTTGCCCATAACCTAAAATCTTCTTTAGGCAATGGACAACTTCCACATGTATAGATTGGGCAGTTTTTTTAAAAAGTATTCACTTAAAACCCTAATTTCTCCTTCAAATAATCTCTCACTTGATTAATTTCAATCCTATCTTGCTTCATGGTATCTCTATCCCTTATAGTAACTTTGTTATCTTCCAAGCTGTCAAAGTCTACGGTAATAGCAAAGGGAGTCCCGATTTCATCTTGTCGACGATAACGCCTACCTATACTTCCTGTGTTATCATATTCCATATTATAGTGTTTTTTAAGGTCGTGATATATTTTTCGGGCAAGATTATCCAGAGGCTGCTTCTTGGAAAGGGGAAGGACTGCGCATTTTATAGGTGCTATTTCCGGTTTGAGACGCAGCACTACCCGTATGGTGTCCAGTATGGCTCTATCAGTCCCCAGCGAGGGTTCTACCACATACGGCACAATTTGTTTGTTTTCCACAGGGTCAAAATAGGTCATTGTCTTACCTGAATACTCCATATGCCTTGAAAGATCATAATCGGTTCTGTTGGCAACACCCCATAGCTCACCCCATCCAAAGGGAAATTTATACTCTAAATCAGTGGTGCCTTTGGAGTAATGTGAAAGTTCTTCGGGGGTATGATCTCTTAATCGTAAATTTTCTTTTTTTACTCCTAAAGATACAAAGAAGTTTACCATAAACTGTCGCCAATACTCAAACCATTTTTCATCTTCACCGGGTTTTACGAAAAACTCCAGTTCCATCTGTTCAAATTCCCGGGTTCTAAAAATGAAGTTACCGGGGGTTATCTCGTTTCTAAAAGATTTTCCTACTTGGGCAATACCGAACGGGAGCTTCATCCGACTGGAATCTATCACATTTTTAAAATTGACAAATATGCCCTGGGCTGTTTCGGGACGGAGATAAACGACGGAACTTGAATCTTCGGTAACACCCTGATAAGTTTTGAACATCAAGTTGAAAACCCTAGCATCGGTCCATGTAACTGTACCACAGGTGGGACATTTGATCTTGTTTTCATGTATTATCTCAGTAAGCTCTTGGACGCTTTTCCCTTCCACATGCATTTGAATAGCGTCTTCAATAAGATGATCGGCCCGGAATCTGGATTTGCATTGTTTGCAGTCAATCAGAGCATCGTTAAATCCTGCCACATGGCCTGAAGCCTCCCATACTCTAGGATGCATCAAAATAGCACTGTCAAGACCTACCACATCGTCTCTTTCATGGACTACTTTTTTCCACCAATAATCCTTAACATTTCTCTTAAGTTCCGCTCCGAGAGGCCCATAATCCCATGTGTTGGCCAAACCTCCATATATGTCTGAACCTTGGAAAATAAATCCTCTTCGTTTGCATAGCGAAACTATCTTGTTCATACTTTTTTCATTATTTTGTGCCATTGTGTTATCCTCCCTCTATAATTCAAAAATACTAAAAAACCCCTAAACCATCATCGACGGTCTAGGGGTCCTTTTATCAGGACGGTTCCACCCTAGTTGCAGGATGACCTGCCACTTTTTTGAGTTTAGTCTAAGGTTAGCTTTCATTTTTGACCATCTGTTCCCAAATCTTTCTTATGCCACGGAGCTTACACTGTCCCCCGTTCGCTTTAGGCAGGGAAAAAAGATCACCAGATTGCTTTAGATAGAATATATACTATTGCTAAACTTAAGTCAAGACTCTTGTGTACAATTCAATTCGCCCAACTGCAGTAGCCTCCTAATTTATCTCATGTTACAAACTACGCTGTGGCCCTGGTTATCGAAAAAATAATACAACCTTCACTTTCAGTTCAAGAGTATCAGGCTTTAAAAGAATCTGCCAAAGTTATAAGAAGTTATATGGATGAGGTGTTGGAGCGCTGCTCTTTTATAGTTTTCTATATGCAATAAATCCTTCAGCTACGTCGTCGGGATCTATTATAATATCAAGAATAGCCGGTTTACCTGATTCATTTGCTTTTAATGCTCGCTCTAGTGAACTTCGAATTTCTGCAGGTTTTTCAACCCGTTCACCATAACAACTGTAAGCATGGGCCATTTGAACAAAGTCCGGCTGTACTTTAAAATCTGTAGCAATATAGCGACCACCCAAAGCCTTTTGCCCAAATTTAGGCCATCCTAAACTAAAGCTGTTTAGGATAACCCAAGTGACTGGTGCATTATACTGAACCGCTGTAGGGACATCTTGGTTATACATTTGAAATGCTCCATCTCCGGTAACACATACTACTTTTTTATCAGGTTGAGCCAGTTTAGCTCCAACAGCACCCATAACACCAGAACCCATACAGGTCTGTTCCCCGGGAGCTATATCTCCGTTTCGATCTAGGACCTGATAGTATGGACTATAATAAGACCAGAGATCTTGGCTTCCGTTTTCATGTACCATTATAGTGTTATACCCAAAAACTTGATTTATTTCGTGAACAACTCGTTTGCTTTTTATAGGTACATCGTCACACTTACATTCCTCCGCAACTTCACTCACATAATTTCTTTTTTCCTTGGCATACTTATCATACCTGTTCTTCCACTCTTGCTTTGCATGATCTTTTATATTGTCCAAAATTGCCGCTAATACCATTTTCGCATCTCCTAAAATGGGCACATCGGGAATCCAATTGCGGCTCATTTCAAAGGACTCAATATCTATCTGGATTAATTTGGCTTTCTCTGGGAAAAGTTTCCAAGCACCTGTCTGAAATTCTTCATTACGTGAACCTACAGTAATCACTAAATCTGCATTAGCAAATGTTTGCATTCC
>CAZFME010000100.1:6238-8103 GCA_964520055.1 uncultured Clostridia bacterium | reverse complement strand
GGGCTTCATTCAATACCTTCATTACTGACAGGGAAAGATTATGTGAATTTAACATGGTGTTTAGAACCGTTTATTAGACAGGCCCCATTATCCTGGTATATTTCAAAATGTCGCTCTTGTAAGAGAAATACGCAGGAGAGTTTGAACCGAATAAGTTTACAGTGTAATTTTGAAAATTAATTCATTGGTTTCTATCGGTCTCGTCGGTTTGTGGCAAAGCTTTGCTGGAGTTTATTAAAAGAACCAACCTATACCTGGATGGTATGCAAGCCTAAACATTTGGGATAAGTTTAACAAAGAGCAAGCAGACTTTCAGCCTTACAGTATAACAATGGCTGTAAATCTGGTTTTTGCTTTAAAGAAGAGCCTTGAAGCCATAAAAGAAGAAGGTTTTGAACAAAGACACAGCAGGCATCAAGAAAATGCCGCTATATTAAGAAAAGGTTTAAAAGAATTTCAGCGTCTCCTCTTAGTTTTATAGTTTACAGACATGATATTACATAAATACCCTTCAAAGATGGATATTGAACAATTTAAAAAAACTCAATCCTTGCATCGGAACCAAATAATAAAGGCATAAGCAAAGATATAGAATAAATAGTATAGTTATAAGAATGCCACAGTTTATTTGCTGCAAAAAAAATTGCTTTACATACCTACTGCAAAAAAACTTGCTTCATATTACCGTCTATTTATGGGGTATAAGGTTAAATTATATATGGCATGAATTTTGCTACTAAAATATGTTGGTATGTTGATATATTGATAGTAAGAGTTTTTACGAAAAAATAGTATTTGATAAAGGAGCGATGTGTATGGAAAACGTAAAAGTTATCATCTGGGGTCTTGGTGCCATGGGTAGCGGCATGGTTAAAATGATTTTAGAGAAAAAGGGATTGGAAATAGTTGGAGCAATAGCCTCAAGGCCTGAGAAAAGTGGCAAAGATATTGGTGAATTACTGGGGCTTGATAAAATAGGGCTTTTGGTTTCATGCGATGCAGACGAAGTTTTGAGTAAAAAAGCCGATATAGTACTGCTGGCCACTTCGTCCCATGTAGCAGGAGTCTTTCCCCAGATACAGAAAATAGTGGAGAGTGGCAAAAATGTAATAGCGATTGCAGAAGAGATGGCATGCCCGGATTGTAGTGAGCCAAAATTGTCGGAAGAAATCGACAGACTAGCGAAAGAGTATGATGTATCGGTTTTAGGGACTGGGATAAACCCAGGCTTTGTATTGGATACACTTATCATAGCATTGAGCGGTGTATGCATGGATGTTAAAAAAATCACAGCCCGTAGGATAAATGACCTTTCGCCATTTGGAACTACTGTGATGAGGAGTCAGGGTGTAGGAACAACCGTTGAAGATTTCAAGAAAGGCCTAGAAAATAACAGCATTGTAGGACATATTGGGTTTAACGAGTCTATAACTCTTATTTCTAGAGCATTGGGACTTGAGGTCGATGAAATAAAACATATAAGGGAACCCATAATATCCAAAACTTATCGGGAGACACCTTATGTCAAAGTTAAACCGGGTATGGTGGCAGGGTGTCGCCACATCGCCATAGGTCAACATAAAGGCGAACCGGTTATTGTCTTGGAACACCCACAGCAGATACGCCCTGAATTGGAGAATGTGGAAACCGGAGATTATGTAAACATCAAGGGAACTCCAGATGTTAATCTTGCAATTAAGCCGGAATTACCTGGAGGAATAGGCACCATTGCCATAGCAGTAAAGAGAATAATTATTGTCCAAATAGATTTTGAAACATTAAAACCATCCCATTTTTTTGTACTAAAAATAATGAAATATTAAGAATGCTTGCGATAAATACCCATGATGCATATAAAGTAAAAG
>CAZFME010000100.1:0-6228 GCA_964520055.1 uncultured Clostridia bacterium | reverse complement strand
GATTCCCCAGGTGATAACCGCAAAACCGGGGCTAGTTACGATGAAAGACTTACCGGTGCCTACAGCATTAATCGGCGATGTGAGGGAACTTATACAAGGGAGGTGCAACAAATAATGGATGCCAAAAAAGGTGACTGGGTCCAGATACATAGGATAGAACTAGAACCAAAAGCAAGGTCTACCAATTTGCCGGAAGATACACAAAAGGTACCCCTTGAAGTCTGGCAAAAAGGTTTTATAAACCATGATGCTTCTATCGGTGATGAGGTAGAAATAGAGACGGTCATTGGAAGGAAGGTAAAAGGTGAATTGGTAGAGGTCAATCCCGTTTACGATCATGATTTTGGGAAGCCAGTTCCAGAATTGCTCACTATTGGTAAAGATTTAAGAAAGCTTTTAGAAGGTGGGAACAAATGAAAAAAGATATGAGTTATTCAGCTGTTATGGCGAGGAAAAATGATATAATGAAAAAAGCTATTGGCATAGATTACGACGATTTTGAGTCAGGTGGCATTGCATTTAATTACGAAAAAATGATGAGAGACGTAGGTTATAGTTTAGAGGAAATTAGAAAAGCACAGGCCGAAACCAGTGTAGGAAATACCCCTCTGATTGAGCTTAGAAACCTAACCAAACTTGCAAGGATGATGGCAGCGCCGGGCAAAGGTGCAAGGATATTCATAAAGGATGAAGCGGCTAATCCATCTGGAAGTTTTAAAGACCGAAGGGCTGCAGTATCTGTTCACAAAGCTAAAGCAATGGGGTACAAAGGGGTAATTGCAGCTACCAGCGGTAATTATGGTGCAGCTGTGGCATCTCAAGCAGCAATGAGGGGCTTAAAGTGTATAGTCGTGCAAGAAGTTTTTGACAGTAGTGGGAAGGGACAGCCGGAAATTTTAGAAAAAGGTCGGAAATGCGAGGCATTGGGGGCTGAAGTTGTTCAGCTTACTGTAGGGCCGGAGCTTTTCTATACATTTCTTTGCTTACTTGAAGAGACTGGGTATTTTAACGCATCTCTTTATACACCCTTTGCGATTGCCGGTATTGAAACACTTGGATATGAGCTGGCCGAACAAGTAAGAGCAAGAACGGGTAAGGATCCAGATGCCGTTGTAATAACACATGCTGGTGGAGGTAATGTCACTGGCACTGCACGGGGGCTTCTAAAGGCCGGGTGTAAAAATACAAAAATAATTGGTGCAAGTGTGGATCTCACAGGCCTGCACATGGCCAGTGATAGGGATTTTAATAGGAAGTCTTTCACTACAGGGCATACAGGCTTTGGTGTTCCTTTTGCTACATGGCCGGACAGAGCGGACGTTCCAAGAAATGCGGCAAGACCGCTTAGATACCTTGATCGTTATGTTACGGTAACCCAAGGTGAGGTTTTTTATATGACAGAAGCACTTGCACAGTCAGAAGGTATGGAGCGAGGCCCAGCGGGCAACACATCACTGGCAGCGGCTTTTGCAATAGCTCAGGAAATGAATGCTGATGAAACATTGGTGGTGCAAGAAACTGAGTATACCGGTGCAGGCAAACTTCCATCTGCACAGTTGACCTTTGCAAAATCAATGGGGATTGAGGTAAGAAAAGGAGATCCGGCTGATGATAAGCCAGGTGAAAGAATAGTAATTCCAGAGCATCCTTCACAGATATTGATAAAAGATATGGATATGAATCAGCTGAGGAAATCATATGTAAGAAACTGTATCAAAAACCATAAAGATATTAAGATTACGCCGGAAGATGTAGAATTTTTGGCTGAGGATACAAGGACTGATGAGAAATATACCGAAAAAATTATCCAAGAAATTATATCACAACAGTCTTAAGAACACACAATATGTAACGGCTGTTTGTAGGAGGGAAAAGTATGCCGCGTAAAGATGATTTTGCAGAACGCAGAAAACATTTGGCTCATCTTACGGAAGCAGAACTTGAAATGAGGTTTTGGGAACTTACAGAAAAAATCATTGATCCCTTAATTGAATTGGCCAAGATTCATACTTCGCCATCTATTGAGCGTTCAGTGCTTTTGCGCATGGGTTTTGACAGCCAGACCTCCAGAGCTATAGTTGACAGATGTATACAAAGGGACCTTTTGGGAAAGGGAGCAGGTCATTTGGTGTTAAAATATGCTCTTTATAAAAACATTGCTATCAATGAAGCCGGAGAAAAACTGGCTCAGGGAGAAGGATGGGATGAAATGGAGTTGGCATTGAAAATAGATGTTTCAAACCACAACCTTTTCCAAAAAGGTGCCTGTGAGAAGGTGAATAAATGAAACTTGAAAAAGACAAAAAAATTGATATTAAAGAGCTATTAAAAGACCTAGAAAATTATAGACCCCGTCGTAGGGGATGGCACTGGAGAGAGCAGGTCAAAAACCAAAGGCTAGAATCATTTGAGTATTACGAGACATCAGAAAGTTTAAAAAATAGCATACCGTTGCCAGCTGCAAACCATTTTAATAATATAGACCCACAGCCTAATAATATTATTACAACTGAAATTGCATCCGGACGTTTTGAAGATGATATTCGGCGTATGCGCATGGCTGCTTGGCATGGGGCAGATCATATTATGGTAATAAGGACCGCCGGCCAGAGTCATTTTGATGGACTAATCGAAGGGACACCCGAAGGTGTTGGTGGAGTTCCTATCACTCGAAAGCAGCTTCGGGCGACAAGAAAAGCTCTGGATTTAATTGAAAATGAAGTAGGTAGACCCATTAATTTTCATTCATATGTCAGCGGCGTGGCGGGTCCTGAAGTAGCGGTGCTTTTTGCAGAAGAAGGAGTCAATGGTGCTCACCAGGATCCACAATACAATGTACTATATCGAAATATTAATATGCTCAGGTCCTTTGTTGATGCGGCTGAAGCCAAGAGTATCATGGCTTGGGCAGATATGGTTCAGATAGATGGTGCCCATAACGCCAATGCAACAGCCAGAGAAGCATGGAAAGTCATGCCTGAGCTTATGGTGCAGCATGCCATTAATACCATGTACTCAGTGAAGGCCGGTATGGCAAAGGAGAACATATGTCTGTCGACAGTGCCTCCCACGGCACCTCCGGCTCCGTGTTTAAGGATAGACCTACCTTATGCCGTTGCTTTAAGAGAATTATTTAAAGAATATAAAATGAGAGCACAGATGAATACAAAGTACATTGAGTCAAGTACCAGAGAAGCTACAGTTACTCATGTATTAAATCTATTAATATCTGCTTTGACCAGTGCAGATATACAAAGCACCATTACCCCCGATGAGGGTCGAAATGTGCCATGGCATTATTTCAATATCCAAGCTGTGGACACTGCAAAGCAAGCTTTGGTAGGTATGGATGGTCTAAAAGAGATTGTACAAATAAAGCGAGGCGGTCCTTTTGAAGAAAAGGTTAGAGAGCTAAAGGAAAGAGCAGTCCTTTTCCTTGAAGAGATCCAAGAAGTTGGCGGTTACTTTAAAGCTGTTGAGCAAGGCTTTTTTGTAGATTCAGGCATGTTTCCTGAGAGAAATGAAGACGGTATCAGCAGGAAGATTGATGGAGGTATCGGAGTAGGAACAGTTGTAAAAAAAGATGAGGATTATTTAGCACCTGTATGTCATCATTTTGGATATAATAATATACCTGAGGGATTGAAAAAGCCGTGTGACATGATCAAAGGGTGTACGTTGTGTAATCCGGATAAGATAGTTTATATTGATGAATTGGACGAAAGGGATAATGTGTACAACAGATTAGAGGATAGCCTTCATATAAGGGAAAATAGCCTTATAAAGCCTGAAGTAGAATGGTATGGAGATGGCTATATTTGCCTGAATCTATTTCTACCGGCCCAAGAGAGGGTTGCTGAATTTGCGGCTATGGAAATAGCAAAAAAACTAGGGCTTAGTGATGTGGAAGTCATTCATAAAGAGGTTATGCAGCCATCTGAAGGTACATACCTAGAAGTAAAAGGGAAAGTATCCTTTGAAATAGATCCCAAAGACTTGGTTATACCGGAAAAACCTGAGGTTCTCTCACCGGATGAGGTAAGAAATTTCACAAAACAGCATCCGATAAAAATTGTAGCTGCAACGGTAGGAGAAGATGAACACTCAGTTGGTATGAGGGAAATAATAGATATTAAACATGGAGGAATAGAGGGGTTTGGAGTTGAATGTCACTATTTAGGAACATCGGTGTCTGTGGAAAAAGTTGTCAATGCTGCTATAGAAATCGATGTAGACGCCATTTTAATAAGTACGATTATAACTCATGCAGATATTCATAGAATCAATATGAAAAAACTACATGAGCTGTGTATTGAAAAGGGAATAAGGGATAGGGTTATCTTAATAGGAGGCGGAACCCAGGTAACCGATGAAATTGCAAGAGAATCTGGGCTTGATGCAGGCTTTGGTAGAGGCACAAAAGGCATAGATGTGGCCAGTTTTATTGTTAAAGCACTAAAAAAGAAAAACAAGAAGGAATAAAAATATCAAAGCGGTTCTAATCATAATACATTTTGGAATCCTTATTTTAAGAAAAGATTCAATGTAATTGGGGGGATATATTCATGTTAGACGTAGATGTTATAGTAGCAGAAATAGGCAGTACTACTACAGTAGTCAACGCATTTTGCGAACTTGGTACTTCACACCCCAAATTTATTGGGCAGGCTATTGCTCCAACAACTGTGTTGCAGGGCGATGTAACCATTGGGCTTGAATGTGCTATAAGAAATCTCGAACAAAAACTTAAAACTGATATAAAGTGGAACAGGATGATGGCTACCAGCAGTGCGGCAGGTGGCCTCAAAATGACAGTTCACGGTCTTGTATACGATATGACCGCTAAAGCTGCAAAAGAAGCGGCACTTGGAGCTGGTGCAGTGCTTAAAATGTTAACTGCTGGCCGGCTAAGTTTATTCGACCTCAAAAAGATACTGCAAATTCAACCGAATATAATACTGCTTGCAGGTGGTGTGGATTATGGCGAAAAGGCCACAGTCATACACAATGCGGAAAAAATCGCAGAACTGGGAATTAATACCCCCATAATCTATGCAGGAAATATAGCTGCCAGAGATGAGATAAAAGAAATTTTTGGAGGTAAAAATCGGATATTTTTTGTGGATAATGTTTATCCCCGCATAGATGAACTAGTTGTAGAACCAGCCAGGAAAGTCATACAGGATGTATTTGAAGATCACATCATAATAGCACCCGGTATGGAGAAAATTCGCACTATGGTAGACGGGCCCATCATTCCTACACCGGGTGCAGTTATGAATGCAGCTAAACTTTTAAAAGATGAAATAGGGGATTTAATCGTAATTGACGTAGGAGGGGCAACTACTGATGTGCACTCAGTTACTGAGGATTCCGATGAAATTGCAAAGATCCTTGTGGCGCCGGAACCGGAAGCAAAGCGGACAGTGGAAGGAGATCTGGGGATTTTTGTTAATTGCCACCATGTGCTAAAAAATGTCAACATTGAAGAAACTAATAAAACACTTAATATCAATATACTTGAGGCTATTAAAAAACAGCCATCTATACCAAAAACCACGGAGGAAGTTAAGCTGGCAAAATACCTTGCAGAAATAGCATGCATTATAGCTGTTAATCGTCATGCAGGTGAAATAAAGTATTTTTATGGTCCTGCAGGTAGGCATTCCATGGCAAGTGGCAAGGATCTTACTCGGGTAAAGTGGATTATAGGGACGGGTGGAGCGCTGACCAGGCTGCCTCAAGCCAAAGGCATACTCCAGAAGCTAAAGTGTGATAAGAAAGGCAAAAAGCTCTTACCTCCACGTGGTGCCAGCCTACTTATAGACGATGACTATATAATGGCATCTATTGGAGTGCTTGCAAAAGAATTGCCACGGGAAGCGGTAGATTTATTGCAAAAAAGCTTAAACACAAGATAAAATCTCAAAATCCACAAAGTCAAGAAAACTTCTTGGCTTTTTTTTTATAGCCAAACAGATAACATAATATTTAAATTCAAGGTGAGCAAAAAACTCCATTTAGAAAGGTTATTTTCCGAAGGATTAATTAAATTATTCAAGAATATTTAAATATATAACATAATTAAATTTTTCGGGAAGATAAACAGAACGGAAAGAGGTCGAAAGGGTTTGTTTATACCAGTGTGGGCTGCATACAATTAAACTCTAAAATATAAGGAATTATCAGAAATGGTTTAAAAGGGGTTAACAACAATGTCTAACAAAT
>CAZFME010000099.1:0-8110 GCA_964520055.1 uncultured Clostridia bacterium | reverse complement strand
TCCCGTATCCGCGACGTAGATATGGCCAAGGAAATGATGGAGTTCACCAAGCAGAACATCCTCATGCAGGCTGCAACTGCTATGCTGGCCCAGGCCAACATGGCACCTCAGACTGTGCTTAAGCTTTTAGGTTAAGCTTTTAGCCCTTAGTTATGATTTAGCATGCCCGGCGGATTTCCGCCGGGCTGCATGATATGCGGGGTGATATGATTTGAGAATAGATTCATCTTTTTCAGGCCATATAGATGTAAACCCTATTGGCAAATCTCAGGGAAAATCTGTGGAAAGTAATACAGGTTCTGTCGCTGTGGGAGAGGCAAACCCAACAGTAAAAGACTTTAGAAGGGCTTTAGGCAAGGAGGATTTTGATCTCATAATTGATAGCCTTAAGAGTATACCCACCGAGCTGACTTTCACCCGCTTGGAGTTTAAAATCCATGATGATACCAGGAGAGTTATGGTAAGGATATATGATAGAACCAGTGATGAGCTCATATCTGAAGTTCCACCGGAGAAATTTTTGGACCTAATCGCAGGTCTTTGGAAACAGGCGGGACTAATAGTTGATGAAAAGATATGATGTAAAAGTTGCGATATCATTAACGGGAGGTGAATAGATATGATGTACGGCCCAATGAGAATAGGTGGTCTTGCCTCAGGCATGGATATTGATCAGATTGTATCTGATATGATGAGAGCCGAGCGTATGCGAGTTGACAATCTCTATCAGCAAAAACAAGTCATGGAGTGGCAGAAAACAGACTATCGTGACATTAATTTAAAGCTAAGGTCATTATACAATACCTCCTTTGACATGAAACTTAGCAGCTCATATATGAAATATAAAGCCATAGGCACCATGAGTGACGGCACAGACTTCGACAAGTATTTTTCCGTATCACCGGGAGCCGGTGCAGTGTTGGGTGATTATAAAGTAGAAGTCCAGCAGACGGCAAGCTATGCAAGACTTGAAAGCTCAAAGCCTATCGCAAAGCCGTTAATGGGTAAGAAATTTGAAGAGCTAGGGCTAGAAAATAATCAGATCCAGATAACCGAAGGTAATAGTCAATTTTATGTAACAATTGACGGTGTGAAGAAAGCCGTTTCGTTGACTGATGGTAATTATGATGTTACAGATCCGGAGCAGCTGAAAGCTCTTACAGAAAACATAGAAAAGGCCATAAATGCAGCCTTTGGTTGGCAAGGCGATGATGTTGGAAATACCATAAGCGGCATAAAAAGAGTACAGGTAAAAGTCAAAGATAATCGACTAACTATCGAACCAGCTGATAACTTCAACAAAGTCCCTATAGTTTTAAGTAGCATCAAAGATGGTGAAGACAATCCAACAGACAATATCCTTTCAAACCTCGGCTTTGATGATGGAGCATCCTATCGCCCGTTAAACCTATATACTTCATTAAAAAGTCAGCTCACCGAGGATATAGGTGAGGGTACAATATCTTTTAAGATAAATGGCCAAGAGTTTGAATTCAGTTCCAGCAGCAGCTTACAGCTCATTTTAGATAAAATAAATACAACTGCTGATGTAGGTGTGACAGCCCGCTATGATACACTTACTGATAAGGTAGTTCTTATATCAAAGGAAACGGGTCTAGGAGCAAAGATAGAAATAACCGAAGACAGTGGCCTTTTTAATGCTCTGGGTTTTGGAGCTGAAGAAAAAGATGAGGAAGGAAATATAATAACCGGAGATAATACAAAATCAGTAGGCCAAAATGCTCGCATAGTCTTAAATAATACCATCGTTGAAAAGTCTACCAATGACTTTACCATAAACGGCATGAGATTTAACATTAAAGAGCTTATGGCAGCCGGTCAAACAGCCACCTTCCGGATAGAAAATGACCCCGATGCAGCTGTGGACAGCATAAAAAAATACGTAGAACTTTATAATGAAACCATTGACTTGATAAATGGAAAGCTTTCTGAAGAACGCTACAGAAAATTTCCTCCTCTTACTGAAGAACAGAAGAAAGATATGAGTGAAAACGATATAAAGCTCTGGGAGGAGAAGGCAAAGAGCGGGCTTTTAAGGTCTGACCCATTACTCGATAGAATTGTAAGGGATCTTCGATATGCAGTATCAAGTTCTGTAGCAGGCCTTCCAAAGGAGATGAATTCTCTTTCTGCCATAGGTATTACTACCGGAGACTGGAGAGAAAAAGGCAAGCTGCACATCAATGAGGATAAACTCCGGGATGCTATTGCAAAGGACCATGAAACAGTTATGCAGCTGTTTAATGCCTCCGGTGACAATTTTAGTTCACAAGGTGTAGCAAATCAGATGTATGATATATTAAAAGATGGAGTGGCTGATATCACCGAAAAAGCCGGCGGTGGAGAATTTGAAAAAGTCGATAACAGCATTTTGGGCAAACAGATTAGAAATATGGATGACCGCATTGCTGATCTTGAGGATAGACTGCTTAGAACCGAAGAGCGCTACTGGCAAAAGTTTATTGCCATGGAACAGGCCATACAATATGCTAATCAGCAAAGTTTGTGGCTGGCCTCGCAAATGAACATGTATACAGGCGGGTAATAGCCTTTTACGAGGAAAAGGGGGCTTATTTCATGATAAATGTTAATGCTTATCAACAGTACCAGCATAACTCAATAATGTCTGCATCGCCTGAACGCCTGATGATAATGCTTTTTGAAGGAGCAATAAAGTTTGTAAGACTTGCTCGAAAGGACATAGAAGAAAAAAACATAGCAGGGGCCAATTACAATCTTACAAGGGCTCAGGATATCATTACAGAGCTTGACCAGAGTTTGGATATGAGTTATGATATATCGGAGTATTTGTCAGGTGTTTACGATTTTATGTACCGGCAGTTAGTTGATGCTAATATTAAAAAAGATGTTCAGGCACTGGGCATCGTTGAATCAATGTTGGTGGACTTAAAAGACACCTGGAGTGAGGCTTATTTTAACTTGAAGAAAAACGCTTAGATTTGCGTACAAAAAAACCTAGGGAGCAGCAATATGGAGAAAGAAATAAAAAGGTTACTGGCAAGTAAGCTGGAAAAGATAGAAGATCTAGATAAACACACTCAAAAAATATCTGATGCTCTTGAAGCAGAGAACACTGAGGAACTTTTAAAAATATTAAGTATTCGGCAGCAGCTGATGGAGGAGATTGATTCCATAGACAGTCGGCTGCTTTCATTTTTTGAAGGGAATATTAATATATTTGCAAAATATATCAACGATGGTGATCGGGAGCTAAAGGAAATTTATAATGATATTGCAGTTTCTTTGAAAAAAACACGTGAATTGGATAGTGAGAACATTAGAGATGCTCAAGAATTATTTACAAAACTCAAGGAAGATATCAGCAATCTAAAGCAGACCGAAAATGCCTTGAAGGGCTATGGAATCATCGGTACAAGCTTTCGTGATGGAGCTTTTATCGATACAAAAAAATAGTTGAAATCATATTTTTTGAAGATAAAAATATTTGATAAAATATCCTAATAGAAATGGTTTATTTTTCTTGCATTTTAAAACAATTGAGGTTATAATTAATCTTAAGGCATAACTTAGGTCTGTGGTTGAAAGTCGATGCCAGGGCCGGAGGCGAAACGACTCCCAGGGTGGCAGCCCACTCAGCAGTATACGGCGTTTTTTGGGAAAGACCAGGTCAGCTAAGAAAATGCCAATAAAACTTTTTTAAAGTGAGGGGTTTTTTTAATGGCATTTCAGGACAAAACAATAGTGTGTAAAGAGTGTGGCAACGAGTTCGTCTTCACTGCAGGTGAGCAGGAATTTTATGCTGAAAAGGGTTTCGAAAATGAACCCAGCCGTTGCAAGGCTTGCCGAGATGCGCGCAAAAAGCGGATGAACGATGGCTCAAGAAGACAAAACAGACAGATGTATGATGCAGTTTGCGCTGACTGTGGTGTAGCCACACAGGTTCCCTTTAAACCCAGAAACGATAGACCCGTATACTGCAGCGATTGTTATCAAAACCATCGTGCGGCCCAGAGTGGATATTAAAAAAGGGAGAGTAAAGTCCGGTATAAAACCGGACTTTTCCTATTTAAATTGGTGTTTCTACAAGACTACCATTAAGGGAGCGGAAAGAAGATATTCCCATACTCTATCAAAGTTACCCACATTAGTGATGAAACCACTTCGATGTTACCCGAGATTTATTTTCCGGGTTTCTTTAATACAGGGAAGTATTACGATGACGACAAGCTTGTGTTATAATAAAATAGAAATTTAGAGATTGGGAGAGAAGTATATGCAATTGCGTGATTTTCATGTCCATTTGGAAGAAGGCCCATTTACCATAGAGTGGATAAAGCGATTTATAGAAGTGGGGGAGGCAAGAGGTGTCATAGAGATTGGGTTTTCTGAACATGGTCATAGGTTTAAGGAGTCGGTGGGATTAATGGCAAGTGACGGTTTTAGGGGAAAATGGACCATGGAGGAAGCTACAGAAAGCATTGAAGATTACATAAGAGTGGTAGAAAAGGCAAAAGCTATAGGTCTTGCTGTAAAATTGGGTATAGAGCTAGATTACATTCCGGAATACGAAGATGATATACGCAAATTTACAAAATCTTATCCCTTTGACTATGTACTTGGTTCCATACATTGGCTGAAAGATTTCGGTTTTGACCATCCGGCCTTGATTCATGAATGGGAAGGCTTAGATGTGGATAAAATCTATGATGAGTATTTCGATGTACTGCTATTTGCTGTAAGATCGGGGATTTTTGACGCAATTGCTCACCCGGATGTTATCAAGGTATTCGGCCATAAGGCACAAAAGGATATGAGCCAATGGTACGATGAATTGGCAAAAACCATGTGCGATATGGATTTATGTGCAGAAGTCAGCACTGCCGGTTTAAGAAAGCCCGTGGGAGAAATATATCCGGCATCTATGCTTATGAAGTATTTAAAAAAGTATGATGTGCCCATAATGCTCAATTCCGATGCACACATTCCTGAAGATGTGGGGAGGGATTTTGACAGAGCTTTAGATTTTATTAAGAGTTTTGGGTTTTTTAAAGTATGTTATTTTGATAAAAGGCTTAGAAAGACAATGAACATAGCAGATCAAGATTAAAGCCGTTATTTAACAAAAATGAATTTATGATTTCGGTGTAGAAACCTTCATTTTATAATTAGAAACGAGATATAGAATTATTTTCAGCAGAATATGACTTTTCACGGTAAAATCATTCATATATTGTGAGGAAGATGAACCATGCTACATGTAGTATTAGTTGAACCGGAAATACCCCAAAATACCGGTAATATTTCTAGAACTTGTGCTGCCACAGGATCAGTGCTGCATCTGATTGGACCTCTCGGATTCAGTCTGGATGACAAGCATTTGAAAAGAGCCGGACTTGACTACTGGTCCTTGCTGGATGTAAGGTATTATAACGGTTATTCGGAGTTTGAAGGCGAAAACCCCGGGGGATGTAAATATTTTGTTACCACAAAAGCAAAACGGTGCTATTCTGATGTAAACTACGAACCGGACTGTTATCTGGTATTTGGAAAGGAAACGGCAGGGCTTCCAATTTCATTGTTAAATTACAATAGAGAAAAGTGCATCCGAATTCCTATGGTTGACGAAGCACGATCACTTAATCTGTCAAATTCTGTAGCCATTGTAGTTTATGAAGCTCTCCGTCAAACGGGATTTATTGGTCTGCAAATTATGGGGCCTGCCAAAGCTTAGAATAGAAATACCGGCCATGGTATGTTTTGAAATATATGGCCGGTATTTTTCAGAGAGAAAATCACATTTATACTTTAAATTTGTTAACAAGTAATGAAAGGCCTTCGGCGAGTTTTGCCAACTCTTGAGCTGATGCCGACACGCTTTCCATAGTTGCCGTTTGTTCTTGTGTTGAGGCCGAGACTTCTTGGGTTCCGGCAGCGGTCTCCTGAGATATATTGAATATCTCCTGAATCATACGAACTATGCTATCTATATGATTGTATTGTTCTGATAGCTCACCGGAAATGTTTTTAGCCCGCCCGGCAACCATGTTTATTTCTGCTATCAATGTATCAATCTGGTTGTTTATATCCTGAATGAGATTCTGACCGTCCTCTACTTCTTTTATACTCTCGGCCATGGAGTTTACGGCAAACTCACTGCTGTTTTGGATAACTTTAACTATATTCGATATCTGTTTTGCCGCTTCTCCCGATTGTTCGGCTAGTTTTCTAACTTCTTCTGCAACAACGGCAAAACCGCGGCCATGCTCGCCCGCTCGTGCCGCTTCAATGGAGGCATTCAGCGCAAGTAGGTTGGTCTGATCTACAATTTCGCCTATTATACCGGTAATATTGCCTATTTCACGAAGCTTCTCATTCAACTCTTTCATGATACGGTTGGAGTGATCAACAGAAGTTTTTATTGAGTCCATTTTATCTTTGGATAGCCGGATTTTTTGCTGACTTTCTTGTGCACTTTGAGTCATATGTTCCGCTGAGTCAGCTGTTGAATGGGCATTTTCCTCCACATTGCCATTTGAAATAACCAGCTGATTTACAACTTCAGATATTTCCTCCAATTTTTTAGTCTGTTCATTGGCTCCATGAGCAATTTGTTCTACGGCGCTGGCTACCTGTTGAGCGGAAAGGGTACTTTGTTCAGCACCGGAGGCCAGTTCTTCGGCAGAAGCCGATAGGTTTTCAGCAGCATGAATCACTTCTTGCACCAGTTCCTTTAAACGGGAAGTCATTGTATCAAAGGAAGCCGCCAATGCACCAATTTCCGTATTGTCTTTAAGTTTTACAATGCCTGTCAAATCGTTCTTTGCTACACTTTCCGTAACATCAAGCAGACGCCTTATGGGCTTTACTATAATTTGGCCTAGGAACATACTTAAAACGAAACTAATTAAAGCAACGATTACAGATATAATTATAACCGTTTTGGTTATAGTCGAAACATGAACAAAAGCCTCTTCCATGGGTTGCTGCACGAATATTCCCCAACCTAGAAGCTCGTATTTACCGAAGGCTACGAATTGTTCTCTTTGGTCTTCATCTTGATAAGTAGTGAAATTCTTTTCTGCGTTCAAGGCTCTCTGTACGAAGTCGTAGTTTGAATAGTTGGTATGGGATTTTACTATTGCATATTCTTTATGTGCTATTACTTTGCCATCTTTATCAGTTACAAAAGCAAAGCCCTCTTCGCCTACCTTCATATTCATGACAATTCGGGTTAAACTTACCAGTGAGATATCGGCACTTATGACACCTATAGCTTGGCCGGTATCGGATAAAATAACATTGGAAATCGAAATGATAGAATTACCTGACATGGAGTCCAACTGCACATTAGAAATAAAACTGCCTTCTGCTTTTATTGCACCTTTGTACCAAGTTTCATTATTAAGATCAAAATTATCAGGAAAAGTTGCAAAGGGTACGGCAAAAATGCTTTTATCTTCAATACCCGCAACATATATGCGAAGAACCTGAGGATTTTGTTGGACTACATCATATAAGAATGGGGATATATGCTCTTGGTCCATAGTTCTTATAGTTTTAGTAGTTGCGAGAAAAGCAACAAGATTTTTATTCTGTTCAATAAAAAGATTGATGTTGTCATTTAAATTACTCACTATTATACTAGCTTTATCCTGAATTTCTCCCGTAACGGAATCCTTGGATATATAGGTAACTACAGCTCCCATGACTATAAGAGGGATAATTGCCATCAAGACGAAGAAAGTTGCCAATCGAGTTTTTAAGCTGGTTTTAATATGTTTTGAATCTTTAGGTGATTTTTTATCACGCTTTGATCTTGGTTGTTCAAGTTTCAACTTCAAAAATATGACCTCCTTCAAATTAACTTAATAAATCACTAAAATAAAAGCAAAAAGCCCTTTTAGGTATTTTATAATTGAAATAAACAAAGAAAATCACGGATTAGCTTTTTGAAAGTCTTCGCTTAAAATGCAGCCTGGCGATCGTAGTTTTTCTTAGAGCCAAAAATATTAGGCCGATAGCTTTACGCCTGCCTTTTTAGAGGAGTTTGTCCGAATTGCATCTTTTTACTAATTATATCTAATAATGTAAGATTATACAAGCAAAA
>CAZFME010000098.1:0-8114 GCA_964520055.1 uncultured Clostridia bacterium | reverse complement strand
AAGACCCCGGTCGCCTTTTGTACCGATCGCCTAACCCTACATTGTCCCCTGAGACCGAATGTGAGATAGGCAAAAAAGACGAGTGCTGGGTGCCAAATGTGGTTTTTACCTGTGGTGCGGTTCCCGCCGAGGATAAACAGATCCTTGACGTGGACGACAAGATTTTAGTATATTACGGTGCTGCCGATACCTATATTTGTCTTGCTACCGGCACCGTAGGTGATATGATTCCTGCGGAAGTAAGGGGGAGAATCGACAATCGCAGGTAGAGGTGACAGGGGACGTTCTGTGTCACCTTTTTTTATATATTGCATCATACCTTACAACACAAATAAATAGTTTTTCCATAAAAAGCCCAGAGCTCCATCAACAACCTTATTGCTGAAATTATTGTCAAACTTATCATTGGAGAAGAGTTGAGTCATACGAAGAACAGATTAACTTATAAGATGTCAGGATCAACCCTGACATCTTCCTTTTATCTTGCCGTTATGTGGGAAGTGTATCGTTTTTTGTGAAAAAGAATAAATATTGCCTGGCAAATCTCCTTATTTCGCCTGAGCTTGTCTGAAAATGATATTCGAATGTTGAGAGTAAGGTATATTTGATGATATATTTAATAATGCCGACGAAGTTTAAGAAATTCCGGATTTTAAACATATTTTTTGAAGGATTTTTACAGTTGACGTCGAAGTTTAAAATATATGTAACTAAATGGCATTTGGAGTGATAAATTTGATTGAAACTTATGGGGTTACCAAGATGTATCCGGGTGGTCAAGTCGCCCTTAAAGATATAAACTTGAAAATTTCAAAGGGAGAATTCGTTTTTATTGTTGGCCCAAGCGGGGCTGGAAAATCCACTTTAATAAAACTCTTATTTCGAGAAGAATTGCCCACAAGAGGACAAATTTTTTTCGGGGGGAAAAACATAACTAGGCTTAGGCCTCGAGAAATACCTTATTTAAGGCGCCGTATGGGCATAGTCTTTCAGGATTGCAGACTATTGCCGGAGAAAACCGTTTATGAGAATGTATCCTTTGCAATGGAAGTTGTTGAGGCATATGGTAGGGATATAAGAAAAAGAGTACCGCATGTTTTAGATAGAGTAGGTTTAGCTCATAAGGCCAAGGCAAAGCCTTCGGAACTTTCCGGCGGAGAACAGCAAAGAATAGCATTGGCCCGAGCTCTGGTGAACAATCCCGATATCCTCATCGCCGACGAACCCACCGGCAACCTTGATCCGGATACTTCATGGGATATTATGAGCCTTTTGGATGATATTAATAAGCGGGGTACTACCGTGGTGGTTGCTTCCCATGCCAGAGAATTGGTGGATTCCATGAAGAAAAGGGTTGTCCAACTTGAAAAAGGCAATTTAGTAAGAGATGAGGAAAGAGGGGTATATAGCAATGAGACTTAGAACCATCAAATACTTTTTTAGAGAATCCTTTACCAGTCTTGTAAGAAATCGATGGATGAGTCTTGCCTCCATTGGAGCGGTGGCAGCTGCCCTCATTATTTTAGGTTCTTTTTTATTGATATCTGTAAATTTCGACTATATTTTAAAAGATGTAGAATCACAAGTTGAGATTACGGCGTATCTTGAAGATTCTTTAGACCAAGATGAGATATCTCGGCTAGGTAAGGATCTTGCCGTTATTAACGGGATAAAAGAAATAAAGTTTATTTCCAAGGAAGCAGCTATTGAAGAATTTAAAGAACAAGTGGGAAAAGAGCTGCTGGAGGGTATTGAAAACCCCCTTCCCGATTCCTTTCGGATTAAGGTGAATGACCCACATGAAGTAGCTTTGGTTGCTGGAAAAATCGAGAAATATTGGGGTATAGAAGAGGTCAAATACGGCAAGGGTATCGTGGAAAAACTATTCAACATCATTCATTGGGTCAGGGTGATAGGCTGGACAATAATGGCAGTTTTCGCTGCAGTTTCGATTTTTATCATTTCAAACACCATCAGGCTTACTGTTTTTGCACGGAGACGGGAAATCAATATTATGAAGTATATCGGAGCCACCGATTGGTTTGTGCGCTGGCCATTTTTAATAGAGGGTATGGTATTGGGATTGATAGGTTCATCGTTGGCTATAGGCGTTTTGGGTATAGCTTATAACTATCTTTACATTACGGTAAAACTAAACATTCCTATGATATCTCTGCTACCAAAGGAACAATTTTACAATTACGCCCTTGGATTCATAGGTATCGGTATGTTTATCGGTGCTTTCGGCAGTAGTTTTTCTATGAAGAGGTTTCTAAACGTTTAGAGGTTTTGGAGGAGGAAGAGAATGAACCGGAAACAAAAAAGACTGCTGGCTGGTTTTTTGCTCTTAACAGTGATGACAATAAATGTACCGGTCATAGCAGATGACATTGACGATTTAAAAAAACAGCAAAACATTATTAGCACACAAATAGAGAATCTGAAACAGAGTATAAAAAAAGTGGACAAAGACAAAAAAAATGTGGCAGATGAGATAGCGGATCTTGAAAAGAAATTGAGTCAAGCACAAAAGGAGCTAGATGAAACCAAAGCCAGGCTCAAGGAGACTCAGGCAAAGCTGGCAAATACTACAGAAGAACTCAAACAAGCCGAAGAAAAGGTAGAAGAACAAAAGGATGATCTCCATGTTCGCATGAGAACCCTGTATAAGACCGGTCTGGTGGATTACATAGAGGTAATTTTAGCTTCTTCCAGTTTTTCTGATTTTTTAACAAGACTTGATCTGGTTAAACGTGTCATTGAATCTGATAAAAATCTGCTTATCGAATTTAGGGGAAAACAGGCAGAGGTTGCTCAAAAAAAGGCCGAACTAGAAGAACAGCAAAGGCTCATTGCAAAGCAGCGCAATGATATAGATGCAAGACGAGCTAGGATAGCCTCTTATCGGGGAGATCGGCAGAGGCTGATGGCGGAACTTGAGAGACAGAAAAAAGAGTATGAGAGGCAAGAGGATAAACTGTTGAAAGACTCCGAAGCCCTCCGACGCCAAATCCTTGCATGGGAAATGAAAAACAAAAAAGGTTATTTTGGAACCGGGGAATTTCGATGGCCTGTGCCTAGTTCCACATCGATTAGTTCTGAATTCGGATGGAGAATACATCCTATCTTTAAAAGCAGACGATTTCATGAAGGTATAGATATAAGGGCGTCAACGGGTGCTGATGTATTGGCTGTAGATGACGGTGAAGTAATTTTTTCAGGGTCTTACGGAGGCTATGGCAATACTGTCATAGTGAGCCATGGCGGAGGTATTTCCACACAATACTCTCACCTTTCCAAGTTGCTTGTAGCTGAGGGCAAAAAGGTTTTAAAAGGTGATAAAATAGGTTTAGTAGGCAGCACCGGATGGTCAACTGGCCCCCACCTGCATTTTGGCGTAATAAAAGACGGGCAAGTTGTTAACCCTTGGAATTGGCTGAAATAAATGATATAATGGTAAAGACTAAAAACTTTACCGGGTGGGAATACATATGCAAAATAACAAGACAAGACATATGTTAAAAGTGGCGGTATTGTGTATAGCAGTATCGCTGCTTTCGTTTTTTGCAGGAGCCACAGTAGGAAGAAATCCTTTTTATGTATTTAATAAAGACAATGATAGAAACATCGTAACGGCTACACTTGAAGAACATACGGATTTTAAGCGGTTAAAGCCTATTTCAGATGTTATGAAACTTGTAGAAGACAAGTATGTAAAAGATGTGGATCCTGAAAAAATAATTGAAGGAGCAATCAGGGGTATGGTGGATTCCCTTGGAGATCCTTATTCTGTTTTTATGAACGAAACGGAATTTCAAGATTTTATTACGGCTATCAACGGCTCCTTTGGGGGTGTAGGAATGGTCCTCAGCGTTGATGAAAACACCGGCGATATTATAGTCGTTTCACCCATCGAAGAGACTCCTGCTCAGAGAGCAGGTATCCTTCCCAGAGACATTATAGTTAAGGTTAATGATTCGGATCTTGCAGGAAAAAGCCTTGATGAAGCAGTAAAACTCCTCAGAGGTGAAAAAGGCACAAAAGTAACAGTATATATAAAAAGACAGGATAACACGGAGTTATTGAAATTTGAATTGGTTCGGGACAATATCCGAGTAACAACGGTAAAACATGAAATTATCGACAACAATATAGGATATATCAAAATTACTTCTTTTGACTCACAGACTTATGATGAGTTTAAAATTGCACTTAATAATCTGAGAAAACAAGGCATAAAAGGCCTAGTTTTGGATCTCCGAAATAACCCTGGTGGTTCTCTTTATGAATCGGTTAAAATAGCCGATGAAATACTGGGAAAAGGGCTTATTGTTTATACTGAGGATAGGAATAAAAATAAACTTGAAGAATACTATTCTGATGATAATAAAATTTCAGTGCCACTGGCTGTGCTAATCAATGAAAACAGTGCCAGTGCTTCAGAGATCGTTGCCGGTGCCATTCAAGATCACAAGGCAGGGGTACTGATAGGCACCAAAACCTTTGGCAAAGGTTCAGTCCAGGAAGTCGAACCCTTTGATGACGGGACAGGAATAAAATTAACTGTTGCCCGATATTATATACCCAGTGGGCGATGTATTGATGGCATAGGAGTAAAGCCCGATGTTGAGGTTAAATTGGATGAGGGTATTAATCCTTTTTATATTCCGAGAGGGAAAGACTCCCAACTGTTGAAGGCTCTTGAAATCATCAAATCTTCCGCTTTGGCGGATATACAGGAGCGATGAGCGTGTTCCCCTTTGGAAAAATTGTAATTCTAATATTACAGGGCATCCCATCGGCTATTTTGAATCCGTTTTTCTGGCTGGTTATTTTCATTGTATGGAATCAGTATAAAAGAACTGCGGCTTTGGAACAAGACCTGTTTGGGACTGCCAAAATTAATCCTCGCGATAAAATACTCTATGCAATATTTTATGGAATACTTGGCGGAATCATCGGCAGTTTGGCAGTTATGTTGTTGGGCATAAGCATCACCGAAGCCGGTTTGATTTATGTATGGCCACTGGCCTTGATTCTAGCTTTTATACATCCCCATTTGATGTGCTTTTCCTACGCCGGCGGAATAGTCGCACTGTTCTCACTGGTGACGGGTTTATTGCGCATAGATGTGGCCGGGCTTATGGGTCTTGTGGCTATACTTCATTTCGTGGAAAGCCTCTTAATATATTTTGCAGGGCATATCAATGCCACACCGGTGTTTGTCAAAGATGAAAGATATGGTATAGTGGGGGGGTTTTCCTTGCAGGAGTTTTGGCCTGTACCTATTATGTTGCTGACAATCATTACAGGAGACTTTTCCTCCATAGATGTAGTTCAAATGCCCGATTGGTGGCCCCTAATAAGGCCTCCGGCTCATATTTTGCAAAATACTCAAGCAATATATTTAATGCTACCGGTAGTGGCGGCATTAGGGTATGGGGATATAGCTCTTACCAAGACTCCAAAGAACAGGTGCAAATCATCAGCAGTGAATCTATTGGCCTTTAGCTGCATACTTTTATTGCTGTCAGTTTTAGCCTCACGGTATATGGTTTTTACTTACCTGGCAGCTATTTTTGCACCGGCAGGCCATGAGTTTTTAATAATTACAGGGAAGAAAAGTGAGCGGAAAAACAAACCATTATTTACTCCTCCGGAAAAAGGCGAGATGATTCTTGATATAATAAAAAATTCACCTACAGAAAAAATGGGCCTAAGTTCCGGAGATATAATTTTGTCCATAAACGGCCAGGACCTGGAGGAGCCCGGAAAGCTGCAGGAAGTGCTATCGGAATACCCCACATATATATGGATGACAATAAAAACCCCCGACGAAAAGACAAAAAGTGTTGAAATAAGTGCATATCCTAACGGTATAAACTCGATTGGGGCTATTTTAGTTCCCAGGGATTCTTCAGAGGCCTATGTAATTATGGAGCGAAGGAATCTAATTGATAGGATAAAGCGTTTTTTCAAAAAGGGGCATAATTAAACTTGTTAGCTACTATTACTAAAAGAGCTTGAATTCCAGCAATCTGGTTTTAGTCGAACGGAAGATGTAGATAAATTCATGGCACTATTTATTTGAGGTTAAGAGTTTCAACATTTCCTCTGCAGGATCAATTATAGGAACGCTTAGATTCTTTAAAAGTTCCGACTGTAAATACGGTAGATGGGTGCAGCCCAAGATTAAACCATCGGCATTAAACCTTTCAACACCCAGAGAAACAAGGCCATATTTGTCAATAATCAATTCTGCCGGTTCCCCTTCTTCAATGGCCTTAATTACTGGCAGCATGGAAATACCCATAATATTTATGGAAGGATTTTGCTTATAAAATATATGCTCAATTGCAGAAAGACATTGACCGTTGGCAGCCCACAAGGCTATTTTTTTATACCTTAAGGCAAGTTTTTTATAAATATCCAGTGGTGTTACTATAAGGGACTTAGGTTGAGTATCCTGCAAATATTTGATATCAACAGCAGCTGATAAAGAATTGCAGTAAATCATGGTTCGAAAGATATTACGTTTTTCAAAGTCTTGAATAATCTTCAAAACTTTTTTGGTAAGAGCATCAGGCTTTAAAAACTGAAGCAAATTTTGCTCTTTAGGATTGGCAGCAGTAGAACACCCCACGGCATCTAACCCTTTTTTTATAATAAAATCAACGCCCATCTGGGTATCCACAGGTGTACCGGCAATTACGCCTATTTTTGCAACATTATTGGCCATTTCCATCACCCCAAGTTTATTATATGTTTATCTGCAAAATACAGCAAGTATTTAGAGTCACAAAAATAAATCACCCTAATACATTCACAGTAGGGTGATTTATTAAAAATAACTATGTGTAGCAACTAAACTTACGGATGTCAGAAAGCCGGTATTACGGCACCTTTATACTCCTCTTCGATAAATTTCTTGACCTCGGGAGAATTTAGGGCATCGGCCAATTTTTTAAGCTCAGGTCTATTCTCATCACCTTTGCGAATGGCCAAAATATTCACATACGGATTATCTGCAGCGGATTCCAGTGCCAATGAGTCTTCAGTAGGTACAAGATTTGCCTGCAGTGCATAATTGGAATTAATAACTGCAGCGTCTACATCTTGTAAAACCCTCGGTAAGGTAGCTGCCTCCAACTCTGTTATTTTCACTTTCTTTTCAGTGATGTCATAAATTGTAGCATTTATGCCCACACCGTCTTTAATTTTCAAAAGACCGGCTTGTTCTAAGATAATCAGTGCTCTTCCAGCATTTGTAGGATCGTTGGGAATTGCTATCTCAGCACCTTCCTTTAAGTCCTTCAGATCTTTGATTTTATTGGAATACACGCCCATGGGTTCTATATGCACCTTGGCTGTGTAAGTAAGATCCAGCTTATGGTCCTTGGAAAAGCTCTCTAAATAGGGGATGTGCTGGAAATAATTGGCATCAAGATCTTTGTCGGCCAACCTCAAATTAGGTTGATTGTAATCGGCAAATTCAATAATATCAAGGTTAATACCTTCATCTTCAAGCATGGGTTTAACTGCGTTTAATATTTCCGCATGCGGAACTGGGGAAGCACCGACTTTTAGGGTTATCGGTTTTTTCTCAGCGGGGTCGTCTTGATTTTTTGGCTGTTCATTCGGTGTGGAATTTTGAGCAGAACCACAGCCAACAACCAGGAGTGCAATTAGGGTCAATACCAGAATTGAAGTTAATACTTTTTTCATTTATATCTCCTCCTAATTTATTCGAAAATTGATTAACCAAAAAGTGATATTAGTTATGGTATTATAATTAACGATTTTTGGATAAATGCTTTACAAAAGCATCTCCAATCATTTGCATGAGCTGCACCATTACTACAAGGATGGCCACAGTATAGAGCATGATGTCGGGGCGGAACGCGTTATATCCATATCTAACGGCCACATGCCCAAGACCACCCCCTCCAATCACACCCGCCATAGCGGAGTAGCCCACCAAGTTGATGATAGTTATAGTTATTCCTGCTGCTATCGAAGGTAGGCTTTCAGGAATTAAAACCTTTGATATTATCTGATGTGGAGAGGCCCCCATGGACTGTGCCGCTTCCAAAACACCTTTGGGAATTTCTCTC
>CAZFME010000097.1:0-8127 GCA_964520055.1 uncultured Clostridia bacterium | reverse complement strand
ATTCTACAAATACTAGTATTTGTCCTCTTTTTTTGTGAAAAAAACCTTTGCATTTTATCAGCGCAAAGGTTTTGCCTTATGACCTATTTTTGATACTAACTTTATTTTCTCCTTTCGAAATTTAGAGCCATAATAAAAAAATCCTTCTCTGGTATTATCTGACATTTTAACATTTCGGGTAACTTCAACCTTATTTTTGTCTGCAAGTTTCCCGACGCCTTTGACTACCCCAACACCGTTCTTTTTTAAGAGAAATTCAATACCCTTGACTAATTGTAAAACCAGTTTATCTTTCTTGTTTATCATGTCAGAAAAATCAGCATTCACTTCTCCGGTAACATATACACCGAATTTATCGGCATTATTAACCGTTGTTAGCACCTCTGAAGATGCTAACAACGATTTGGTGGGCATACAGCCACTGTTTAGGCAAGTTCCACCCACCTTATCTTTTTCCACAACGGTTACTTTTGCCCCAAGTTTAGCAGCTTTTATCGCCGCCTCATATCCACCGGGCCCTGCCCCTATTACCACAATTCTCATCTAGATGCCTCCTTTGAAATTCTGCCTCGGCCAAAGTCAATGGTAGTTCTCTTCGACACCGATGGCCATAGTGTGGACGCCATTACATAAATGCCGATTTCTTTGTTTTACGTTAACGGAACCCTCCGGCTTTTATAAACCTACCTGCATTTTACATGCTTTAATCACATGCTTTGCCAGAACAGAAGTCGTAACAGAACCGACTCCACCGGGAACCGGAGTAATCATAGAAGCCTTTTTTACGCAATCATCGGTATCCACATCACCGCATAATTTTCCATCTGCATCCACGTTTATTCCTACATCAATAACAATCGCCCCATCTTTAATGTAGCTAGAATTCACCATTTTTGCTCTGCCTATACCTACCACCAGCAATTTGGCACCGGATGCA
The DNA here is from genome assembly GCA_964520055.1 of uncultured Clostridia bacterium. Lineage (GTDB taxonomy): Bacteria > Bacillota > Thermosediminibacteria > Thermosediminibacterales > Tepidanaerobacteraceae > DUNY01. Next base: position 7,190 of record CAZFME010000097.1, on the reverse strand, counting down.
ACCAAAGGTAGGTTCCTTGTCTTGGAATGGCATATGGTTACAGTGGCATGCTGTTTTAATAGTAGCATGGCCGCGGGTTTGCCGACAATCATGGACCTTCCTACAACTACTGTACTTTTACCCTTCAGTTCAATATCGTAAAACTTTAATATTTCCATTACCGCTGACGGAGTACAGGGTGGAAATCCAGTTTCATCCCCTTCAAAGACTTTTGCCACATTGACTGGGCTAAAACAATCCACATCTTTTTCAGGTGCAATTACATTTTTTAGGACCATTTCGTCTAATTGTTCGGGTAAAGGCCTCAAAATTAGGATACCGTGAATTGATGGATCACTGTTTATCTTTTTTAATTCATCAATAAAGTCACTTTGGATAATATTTTGCGGCAGTTCCCTTACATCTGTTTGTATACTTATACTTGCCATTGTTTTGAGGGCCCCACGTTCGTATGCCATATCGCTGGGGTCCTCTCCCACCCTGATAATCGTCAACTTGGGAATAATACCCTTCACCTTTAAATCTTCCACTTCTGCCTTCAGCTTTTCCTTTATTGCATCTGCAACAGGTTTACCTTTGATTAATGTTCCCAATTAATTACAACACTCCTTTGCTTCGGTCTTAAAGTATATGTCTTTTCAAGACGCATGCATCAGATTCGTCACTGTACCGCTTGCCGTATTCATTCATTTATGATTCCCTCCACAGTGTTTTTTACACTAACTACTGTGTATTTGGCAAATCGAAGGTCACTTACAAGACATACAAAGTCTTTTTCATGAATCTCCTTCCTCACCTAGTCCCCATAATTCCTCTTGTTGTCTACTTAATATTACACTCTCGGTCTCGCTTCAACGAGACCGGGCCCAACTTTCTATCTTGTGCCAGCTATCTGCTGTAACCATTACCCGTCCGATAAAAGAACGGTTATTGCCTAGTTTATTCACCTTTGCTCTCAGCGTAAAAATGTTAGGTATTCCATTCGAAATAAGGATTTCATCGGTTCGAGATGTCCCAAACCCGTACGGATAAGCAAAATATTTCACATCTATGCCAAGCTGCTTTTTTAAGCAATCAATCCCTTTTTTGGTATCTTCCTCAAAAATGGTTGCGTTCTCAGGGAGTAAAAAAACTGGTTGCCTCGCTTCTGGGGCATAATAATGAAGGTCATAAGTATGTAGTCCAACCGTACAAAGACCGCTATCCAGCATTTCCTTGATTTGATCCCATGAACACATAGTGAAACCTTCCCACTGTTCATCAGCTCGACCGGCAATAAAGAAAAGTAAAAAAGGAATCTGCTTTTCCTCAAGCACCGGAAAAGCGTGCTTGTATAGACTGAGATCACCGTCATCGAAGGTTATCAGTGCAAGTTTGCCGGAGAGAGGCTTCTTGCCCACCAGAAAATCTTCCACCTCTTGAGGCGTCAAAAAACGTACTCCTTGCTCCTGTAGAAAATCTAAGTGAGAAATAAACTTTTTAATGCTAATGGAGTAAAGGGAAAATTCCGTTCCATCCGGATCTACTAAACGGCCCCATTTTAGCAGCCAGGTTGGCAGTATTCTATGATAGCAAAGAACTACTAAGCCATCTCCCTCCAATTTAGAAGCAGTTTGAGTTGCTTGTTTTGCTGGCAAACCGGAACAGCCAACAAAAGTTATAAGTATTAAGATGATCAACATAAAATTACATGTGCGCCACAATAATAACCTCTCCTTCCTAAAGGAGCTTTTAATAATATTAAGTGCTCAAAGTCATTCGTTCAGGGCTTTCCCATCTACCGGCTTGCCCAAGGTTACCAAAAAGCCCTTTTGGCGCTGTCCATACTGTTGTAAGTGCACCAATGGCAAAGAAAAAGAATATGTACCAAGGGGCCCAGAAAAAAACGCGATATAGTTTTGGATCATAACGGCGATTGACAAATAAGGCTGTTGCCATTTGAACAATACAGGCTACGGAAATCAGCGCTCCAAACCAAGCCGGAATCGGGTCAGCTCCTAAAGGTGTAGAAGCAAATAGGTATGTAACGAACCATAAGAACGTCCCAAATACAAAAACAAAAGACCAGAAAAAACTTAGCACTGTCTCTAGGTAAGCCGGATAAAGATAACGGTACCTAAAGTCTTTAAATATATCTTTATGTGTACGTAAAAGATGCCAGCCCCCTAACGCCCAGCGCTTCCTTTGCTTCCAATAAGCTTTAAGAGTGGATGGACATTGTATAAAAGCTACCGCTTGTGGCATAAACCAAACTTCATGGAAATGACGCTGTATGCGCCAAGTGATATCAATATCTTCTGTCGCAGTATAAGGTGAAAAACCGCCGACTTCTTTCAGTACTTCTGTCCTATAGGCGGCAACACATCCGGATACGGTAAACACACGCCCAACAACTCTTTGAGCACGTTTAATTAGGCCAATAATAGACGAGAATTCTGCTGTTTGCAGTTTTTCGAGAATATTACTTCGCTTAAGTGCTAAAGGATTCCCTGTAACCGCTCCCAGTCTTGGTTGATTGCAAAATGGAGCAACGAGATATTTTAATGCCTCAGGAGTAAGAAGGGTATCAGCATCCGTTACCACTGTTATTGAAGTTGTTACACTTGTGGTGAGAGCATAATTCAAAGCTCGAGCTTTACCGCAGTTTTGAGTGAGATTTAAAAGGTGAAAATTTTGATTAAAAGGTATAAAACTTCTTATAATAGCTGCTGTATCATCGGTGGAAGCGTCATCAATAAATATCACCCGATAATTTGGATAAGAAAGTAGCATCAAGCTTGTGCAGGTGACAGCAATACTGGCCGATTCGTTGTAGCATGGCACAAGAATGGTAACCGGTGGCCAAAGATTGGGCCACTTAGTTTTTTCTTTATCAAATTCCCTTTCTCGACGCCACCAAAAATAAAGCCCGAAAACAACCCACATTACACTCAAAGCGAAAGGATAAAGAAAAACATACCAACTAAGGAAACGGTAAATGTTTGTCATTGAACCTTTGTCTACCTTCTTTCCTTTATAGTCTCTAAGGTTTGTTTCGACAAGTGAACCACAAATTTGCCATAAAGCCCACTAGCAGTCATTGTTTCAATGATCTCCGGTGTAATTACTTCTCCCTTCATTAGAAGGATTCTACCTTTTTCATCTCTAAAGTCTTCTTGTAAAGTTGTACCAATTATAAGTCTTTCATGAGGATAATGTTCATGATAAGACCTTGTGTTTTCTGATATGGTAGCTGTTTCATCGTCTATTGACACCACAGAAGCAAAACAAGAGTTATCTAAAAACCTTTCTATCCATAAAAGTTGTTCGGATTGCATTATCACGGGTGAAAGCTGCCGGCGGTTGTGTTTGTAATAACGCTGATAATGGTAATTTACCCATAACAGCACACCACAACTGAGTAGGATAGCCCAAAAAAATGTAACAAGGCCGGCACCGACAGTGGAAAACACAGCATCGGGCACAAAAAGCTCCTGCCTCCATAGACGAGCCAGCATATACCAGCCGATAGCTGCCAAAAACCATATAACTGCTAAGACTAATATAGCCCACGCTCCCATGGTTGCACTAAGAATCAGTCCACGGGTAATTCTATGTTTGTGAATTTTGACATTATTCTTTTTTTTCTTTAATAATAAGTTACGCATACATATTTATCCTTAACATAATAAATATTGTTCTAGACGTACGCCGAGTCTTCCTATTCTGTCATTTGGCTTATATGCATCTCTAAAAAATATTGGCCCAACTGTTGTGTGGTACGCCAAAACCACCAGTGCTTCACTGGCAATCGATATGGGCCAAAAGATATGTTCGACAAAAACCATGCGAATTCCTCTTTTTTTAGTGGCATTTTGGCAGGCTAGGAATGGTGATTTCACGTTGTTATCAGTCGCTATTTTGGGCATTAATGAGCCAAACATTTTGCTTATATTGTCTTCTATTGCACCAGCAAAGGCTTTTTGAATTTGTCCAAGCTGTTCCGCTGGGTTGTTCCGTCAGCATAGTAGATGAGCATTTGGCGATTATTTATGGATTCGTGGAAATATTTTTGGGTGCTTTGTAAATATAAGCTAAAGGAATAGGCCCTAGGCAAGTTCACTTTGGAATCCCGCTTTCCCTACAGCATATTTCACCTTCGTGTGCGAACTGGCCTCGAATCCTAGCTTTATGAGGAGTATCTTAGAAATGTAAATTCCCTATGCAGCAAAAAAGAGCGGATTTTCCGCTCTTTTTTTTCACGCTTTATGCTCTAATCATCAACTTCAATCTCTATAATCTTACCGCTTTTTATCCTTAGTTCTAATTCCATGCCCTTTTTGAGATGTTTTAAGCTCTTTAAACCTTCAAGTTCTACATCTTTATCGATTGTTAAGTTAAACTCCCCATCGTCATTTTTTATGGTCAACTGCCATTGGTCTCCGAAATTGACAGAAACCACTTTACCTTCGAGCTTGCCATCTCTCGTGGTTTTTCTTTCTCTTTCCCATTCTTTTATTCTGTTTTCACAGCTGTTTACCTTGATTTCTATGGCAAAATTGTCTTCATCAGCGCGAACTTCGGCAAAATCACCTGCCTCTATATCTGAAAGTTTGGCTTTAGCCCCATTGACGGTTATTTTTGTACTGTTGTCCACATCAAAAGTCACAAAGTCACGGGTCCTAAGCAGATAGTATTTATCTACATCAATGAAGTAACCCCGCATGAAAATAGAAATTTCGTCTTTTAGCTCGCCTTTAACAACGATTTTATCTCCTACATAGTCATCCAACCCTTTTATGTTGCCTTTCAATACAAATATACCCTGCTCTGTCTCCAATTCATAATGAAGACCTTCTATATCATTTTCCTTTAATGTTCCTACGAAACCTTCATCCGAATCTTTTATATATGTCACTAGGGAAATGGTTTTTTTACTTACTTTTGCAACAAGCCCTTTGGCAGAGATTATCGTTTTTTTCGGTTCCTCCGGTGTTTTAACTTTGATTTGAACAGCTAATTCATCTTCCGCTTTTATTTCGGCATAATCTCCTGTTTTTATGTTCAAAAGCCCCGCTTTTTTATCATCAACTGTAATTTTCGTGTTACCGTCGATATAAAATGTTGTGGTATATTTGGACTTAACAGGATAAAAATCTTTTACATCAACTAGCGGGCCTCTCATGTAGATAGATGCATCCCCACTGATTTTTCCTAAAACTACTATTTTTTCATTTACGTAGTCTTCCAGATCATCAGTATCACCGATTAGCACATAACGGCCCCGTTCGGTCTCCAGTTCGTAATGGCGTCCTTCAATGTTACTGACCTTCAGTATCCCTACGAATCCTTCTTGGTGTTTCCCATAATTAAACAGAGTTACTGCTTTTTTTGAGGAATTCACATCCACAACCAGACCTTTAACGGTTGTGGTTATCCGGTCTGTTTTTTTAATGAGTTGGATAAATACTACATATTTATCCGCATCAAGCACTAATTCGATCTTATCTCCAACCTTTAAATCATCCAAACTACGGTATTTACCATTTACATATACCGGCGTCTTTTCCAAAAGATCATAAGTTTTTGTACCAAAAGAATTTTGTAAGGTTATGGTCAGATCGTCAATGTCTATTTTCTTTATGGTCCCCACTAACTTGTTTTCCTCTTCCGGTTCAAGCGATCCGTCAAGTCTGTTTAACATTACAGCCATCTCGGCTCGGGTAATAGGTTCATTGGGTTTAAATTTATTGTTGTTATCACCCTTCATCAGCTCCAAGTCAACCATTACATACACATATCCTACGGCATCTTTAGGAATAGCACTGGCATCTTTAAATGACAGCTTTTCTTTCATGTGCTTTTTTGCTTCGCTTTCCATGTCTAAGGCCCTTACTATGTAACGTGCTACTTCGTAACGTTTTGCAGGAGTGTTGGGGTTAAAGCCTTTAAGTTCCTCAGACTTGATAATGCCTTTTTCAACGGCTAAAGCCACATAGTAATAAGCGTCGTCCCATGAAAGTTGGATGTTTTTAATTTCTGCATCAATTTTTGTTTTCTTGGCTTCTTCTTCCCAGCCCATGACCCTTAAGGACATGATAATAGCTTCCAAGTGAGTGACATTGTCCTTCGGTTTGAAAATATCGCCCGGATATCCGGTAATTATGCCCCGGGCATACATCCTGTCAATGGCGAGTCTTGCCCATTCCAGGGTCTCATCCACATCATAGAATCCTATTATCTTCTTTAACTGCCCCGGTGGGATACCTGTCACTTTCTTAAGCTGACCCGGCGGAATATTCCAGGATTTTGCATTGGCTACCGGCGCTACAAAGGTTATGAGCATAATCATAACCAATAACAGCGCTGCACCTTTCGTATAAGTCTTCATTGATACCCTCCTCTTTTAAAAGTGAACCCTGTTTCCGGAAATCAAGGTTTTCCCTTTATCTATCATATAATATCGAAGATAGGGGTAGAATTATGAGGGTTTCTTGGGATTGTAACCGTTTTGTAACATTAATATGATATTTTCACATCGAGCTTGCTCCGATGGCACCGGAAGTAATGCCGCCGGCAACTGAAAAATATACGACATTTTCCAGCTTGAGCCGGGCTAGATTGTAGTTGTATATAACTCCTGACCTTTGCAGCTGAACCTGTTTCAAGCCTTCTTCAGCGGCGGCCACATCCACACTTCGGACAAGCCCCGCTTCATAGCTAAGTTTTGCAAGACGCAGGCTTTCTTGGGCCATCTCTACGGCTTTATCCATTACGGGAATGTTCGCCTTGGCTTCCTCAAAATCAAGCCATATTTCCCGCACTTGGGCCTCAACACTGCTCTTGGTATCGGCAAGCTTAATCCGGGCTTCCTCCATAGCATATTCCTTTTCTTTATAAATGAAAGTATTGGATGGATACACTTTGCTGCTTAGATCAAAATCCAGTTTGGCTATTTCAAAGGCACCCTCAGCACTCATAACGTCAATTCGATTTTTTTGTGCCCGTTCTATTAATTCTTTCAGTGTTGTATCCAAATCTGCCGGTTCATAATCGAAAAAATCGGTAAGCTTAAGAGCTCTGCCCTGAAATAATCCCAAGAGTTTTTTCAGATTAATATAGGCCTTTTCCTCTTCTGACAAGGCTTTTGAAAAATCGGCCTCGGCCTTTGCCAACTGCACCTGGGCATCTAGAACCTCTGTTTTTGCAAC
>CAZFME010000096.1:2061-8498 GCA_964520055.1 uncultured Clostridia bacterium | reverse complement strand
AAAAGACTCCACTATATAAGAGTGCCCATACCCACCGTATCTTTTTAAATGAGACTTTCTGGTGATATCCAGGGATAGGACGACCCTATCCCCATATCCCTTTTCCATCAGTTTATAGAGACTATCGGCCCGGATACTGTCAGGTTGATAATTGTTCTTGCCTATCGTATCAAATCCAATATAGCAACCCTTATCCAAAATCCGTAAATAGTAGTCCATATCAGAGTTTAAATCAAGATGGCCTATGATAACTCTTTCCAGATCTACAGCGTTTTTCTCAAATAGTGCTATTTGTTTCAAGCCAAGTTTTCCTAAAGTTGTATGGGTAGTTATAGGGGTACCTGTCTCAGCGTGGGCACGGGCAGCAGCTAAAAACACCTTCTTTTCTTCATCGGTAAAGCCATCCCGGCTGGTACCTATCTCCCCTATTATCCCGGCCTTTACCCAGGTCTCATCAATACCGTTTACTATTTCTTTTATCATAAATGATGAAAGTTCTCTTACACTCTTTTCATATACCATATCCGGGAAAAACGGGGTCTTGTAAAAGCCCGTAGAGGCTACCACATTTACGCCCGACTTTTCGGAAATCACTGCCATCCTACCTACATCTCTACCCATTCCCATATTTGTAACATCAACAATAGTATCAATACCTGCTGCCTTTAGCATCTTCAAATCTTCAATCGTGGCTTCATCGTCATTTAGATTTGCATCGCCATCTTTTTCTTTGGAAAGGTCGATGGTCAGATGCTCATGCATCAAAACCCGGCTAAATTCATCTGTTTTACCTAAAACAGTTTCCATTGTACCCCTCTTTTAGGCGGCCGGCGGTATATAAAGTCCGATAACCGCTAATATATTCACTATTATTCCTACTAAAATAGCTCCCACAGGCCCAATGGCCATTCGGACCACTGGCCTTCCCACTGCTTCATTCAACAAATATATACCGATAACCAAGAACACACCCAGGCCGGGAACCATTTGATTTGCGGCATTTATACCTCCAACTAAAAGTGCAATTTCCAGCAGTTGGCTCATAGCGGTCCTTATGCTATCTGCAGAACTCCTTATACCGGGGAACTTATCCAAGAAGGTGGCAATACTGCTCAATAAATATACTTCGGCAAATATTATAATAAATCCAAGTATAGCTGCGATAAACGGATTGTTTGCGAAAAGCGCAGCAGCAAAAATAAAGGTCATACCCACAGGGCCGTAGACACCGGTTGTTATAGCCGTTGTAGCTACTAAAGGTATAAATCCTATAGCTCTAGCTAAAGCTGCCATCGCCGCATCGGTATATTTCATTTCCTTTACAAGGTTTAAGGAAATTGGATCACCGGCCAATACATGTAGAGCTGTTCCCATAGCCACAAGGGCTCCCATAACCGCCAATATCCAAACATTTTTCTTAATTCTTGCCACCCTATCACTGAACATAGCGGCAAGGCCGGTCTCATCATCGGATTTTTCTTGGGAAGCAAAAATAAGTAAAATTGCCATTCCGGCCAACATTGCCATACCATCGGGATTGAGAGCAATTTTTGAACTTCCGATAGTTATAGGACTAAACCTAACAATTAAAACCCTTATAAATCCTGAAATCGCCAGTGTAATAACACCTTTTTTAATACCTTGTTGTAACGCCACAGCCAACGCCGGAAATGCCGCAAAGGCCATTATCACTGGTGATCCGATGGCACCCATGGCATCGAACACATTTACCGGCAATGCTTTAAATAGATTGACAATCCACTGTAGCCCCGTTAAAAGGCCTACACCGTATAAAGCCCCTACAACGCCGGATACTATATCCCCTGTAGTACCCTTGGGAGCCCATGTTCCAATAATATCGGTGCCCAGCAGTATACTGTGAATTAAAAGAATAGCCGCACCGATAGAAACCGGGATTCCAAATCCTATGACCAATCCAAAGCTCATTGCAGAGCTTGTAGATGCTATCTCAGCTCTTGTCATTCGGCCCTCAATATATTCGGGCATTATCGGCCTCAAACCGTCATTGAATACCGCTATTCCCCTGTTTGCCAAAATGGCGGCAAGTGCCCCAATGGCAGCTATAACTACAGTATTCATTTTACTTATTCCCCCTTATCATTTAATATGGCATTCATGATCATCGGAACTGCTTTTTCGATATGGTCGTTAGTAAACCCAAAAGCCACCTTTCCATTTTTTAAGGCCTTAAGCACATCTTGCTCCTTAGGCGGTTTTCCAGGCATTGATACGGTTGCACACTTTGCAGCACCTATCAATGCCATAGCCATAGCCAATGCTCCACCACCTCCTGTGGCACAGGCACCGATATAATAATCGGCCTTGCCATTTTTTACTGCCATGGCAGCCTCAATGTCGGACATTATTTTAACTTCTATCTGTTCACCCCCTATCTTTTTGATGGCATCCGCCACCCTTGGTTTATCAATGGCCCCACCAACGGCTATCTTGAGCACGCTGTTTATCACTCCTTTCCGATTAAGCTGCACAAATGCAGTAAAATATAACCTTTCTCACTTTCCGGAAGCTGTATTTTTCCTGCTTTTTGGATGAAATTTATAAAATCCTGTGTTATAGCTTGGACTTTGTTATTCTGAAGCTCGTCTATTAAATAACTTTCCAAAGCTTCTACCTGCCCACCTTTTCTAATTCTTTCTAAAGACATAGTAAGGTGTGTCAGGAACATATGGCCCTTTTCATCGTCAAGCTTTATATATCTTTTTTCCAGCCAAGATACTGTTTTAAATGATAGCTCTCTTACTTCTTCATCTATAACTCCCCCATTGTAAAGGATCTTAATTCTGTCTCTAATATCCATTATACGTCCCCCCATCCAATATACAGAACTCTGTATATTTCAGTAAAAAAAATTAATAACTTGGCAGCATTTCCTCCCTCAATACCTTCATTTGGATATCATGCACATACTGTTTATCTATGATATTTCTCAAAATGCCACTCAAACCCCAGTCGGATTTTCTGGCCACTAATACGGCTCTTGTATCATCTTCTTTAATTTTTAAGGCTTTTGGACTTTTTAAATCATAATAAGGGATATTTATGTTTCTATCTGAAATTTCATCTATATTCCATACGGCAGCATCAATTTTTTTATCCAGCAGGCTTTTTAAAATCTGGTTATACGTAAGTTCAACATAATCTACCTTTTTATCTTCACACTCATAGGTGGTAAGTATAAAATGATCCGGTGAACTCTTATCCAGTGCAACCCTCATGCCATCTGTTATCTCATCGTCTTCGGGATTTGCAAATAATACCTTATGATCTTTGACATAGGAGTAATTGCCAAAATCTAAAACTGTCTCCACATCTTTACCTGAAAAAATACTCATATCGGCGGCAAGTTTAGACATGATTATAAAGTCATACTTTAATTGTTCCAAAGCTTCCTGCCTTTTATATCCACCCCTCATATACGCCATGTTAAAGGGGATATCTGCTTTTTCAAAGACCTTGTAAAGGCCTGTGGCTAGACCTTCATATCTTCTTGAGTACGGAAGAGGCATGGCTCCTGTAATACTTCCCAGCCCGGCTACATCCCATAATTTCCGGTAATCGATATTCTCGATAAATGTACCTAGATGACCTTTGGGTTCAAGCTTTACAGCCCCCGTCTCTTCTAAAAAGCGCAAAGCTGATTGAATGGTTCCCCGACCCAAGTGAAGTTTTTCAGCATAAACTCCTATAGGTTCAATCCTGTCATCTTTTTTTAATGAAATAAATTCCCTTCCCAATTTTAAAACGGCTATTCCGTTTTTAGTCAAGAGCTCTTTATTGATCAAAATATTCACCCATTCAATATACGATATTTTGTATATTATTATATCATATCCTCAAAATTTTACAATAGTGAATAATAGGATACTACGGCAAACGCATGAAAGTTGGTAACTACGTTTTTCTATACGGGCATTTTCTTTTACTTCATAGGTTGAACTCCCATTGTTCAAACATACTCCTATTATTCACTGATTATTTTCGATATTTCAAAAGAAGCTCCCTGTTTTTGTTAAGCTCCTTAGCCACCATTAAAAATCTATCATCTAGTTTCTCTTTTTCTTCTTCATCGGAAGCTTCATTCAGTTTTCCGCTTAAGAAGGCAAGCTCCAGTTCCAGTCGCTTAATATTGTCACTTAAAATACCATATTCCATGCCTACTTCTTTTTTATTTCTTTGTTTTTTACGTTTGGCTAAATAATACTCATAATCTCCTTCAAAGCAGTAAAGTTTTTTATCTTCTATTGCAAAAACCCTTTTTGCCAATCGGCGGATAAAATATCGGTCATGAGATACAAAAATAATACTACCTCTAAACTCCTCCAGCACTTCTTCTATTTTTTCTTTTGACATTATATCCATGTAGTTCGTTGACTCATCCAATACCAGCATATTGGCACCGGATAAAATCAGCTTTGCAAAGGCAACTCTGCCCTTTTCCCCCATACTCAGGTTAGCAATTTTTTTAAAAACATCGTCTCCTCTAAAAAGCAAACCTGCGAGAAGTAACCGAGCTTCTTCAACTGTAGAGCCTTCAGCTAAAACATCATCAAGTATCGTAGCCTCATTATTTAGATTGTCAAGCTCCTGGGCAAAATAGCCGACTTTGACAGAAGGGTTTATCTTTATGATGCCGCTGAATTCTTTGTCTAAACCGCATATTATTTTAAGCAAGGTTGTCTTTCCCACACCGTTTCCTCCAATCAATGCTATTTTATCCTGCCGTTTTATATTGAAGGAAATATCTTGAAAGATTTGCCTTTCACCGAAACTTTTAAATAAATTTTCCCCTTGAACAAGAAACAGCGGAAATTTCTTGCCGATGATGCTTTTATTTATAATCTCAAAAGCCGGGGAAACCGGTTTTTGAGGTTTGTCAATCTTTGCCTTTTCAATCCTTTCCAGCTGTCTCTCCTTAGCCTTCAAAACCTTAGCATGCTTTTTTGCCTTTGACCTATAAAAATCATTTGTGCCCGCAGCTTTATGGGCACTGCTGTACCAGCTTTTTCTATCACTTATCACTTGTTTCAAGTGCAGAATCTTCATCTGTTGATTATCGTATTCCTTTGTGATACTCTTTATCTCATTTTCCTTTTGAACTTTGTATGCGGAGTAGTTACCTTCATACGCCTTTAAATCCAAAGAAGTTAATTCCCATATTTTGTTTACTACATTATCCAAAAAATATCGGTCATGGGATATAACTAAAATAGGTTTATTGATATTAAGTATAAAATCCTCCAACCAATCATAACTCTTCATGTCAAGATGGTTGGTGGGTTCATCCAGAATGAGAAAATCAAATTCACTGACACAAGCCTTATAAAGGGCTAGCTTTGTTTTTTCCCCGCCGCTCAAGCTTGTGGCTTTTTGATTCCACAGTTCATCTTCCAAACCAACCTCATTAAGAGCCTTTTTAACAATGGCTTCTATATCCGCCCTATAACCGTGAAAGACAGAGGCCATTTTAAAAGCCTGGTCATACACGGTTATATTTTCCTCAAACACGGGATACTGCTCTATATATAAAAATCTCATATAAGAAGGTGAACATCTGATCATGCCATTGTCCGCTTCTTCTAAACCTGCTAAAAGCTTGGCAAGGGTTGTCTTGCCAACACCGTTTACTCCCACCAAACCTATTTTATCTTCATTGTTGATTTGTCCGCTGATATTTTCAAAGATGGCTTTCCCATTATAACTTTTGCTAAGATCCGTAAAATATATATTCAAAAAATCATCTCCAATCGGTAAAAAATAAAAACTGCAGCAAACACTCAAGTGTTATACTGCAGTAACTATGCAATAAATATAACAATATATCAGGCCATAAATCTTATAGCCATAACAACGATCTATATTCTCCTCAAGTGTTTTTTAACTGAGATTTCCTAAAAAATTGCACACTGCTCCCTTGGAAACACCTTAAAGAAACATGTACTTTTTAAGAAATTATTTAATTACTTAGTTAAAAAACACTTTCCTCATTTGGCACCTCGAATTTAAATAACTACAACAATTTCGCTTTTATTATAACAAATCGTCCCACCTATGGCAATGATTAAGAAAGCATATTTTTGAAAGTACAGAAATAGTTCTTAATACCTGTTAACAACTTTTTTAACAATTTGGGTCAAGTCATAATTATTTCACGTGCATCCTCATCTAGTAAGGTATCATTACAACAAATTCATTTCCTTCAAGTTTAAATACCGGCTCAATGTTTAATTTCCGAAGTTGACTTATGATTCTTGGAATACCGCTGCCTGCATCAGTGACAAGACCTAGTTTTAGAAAAATATTATATATTGTCGGGTTTCTGAGCACATGTACTCCTAATCTTAAGGCTTCTATTACATCCTTTATTATTCACCATGTGGTAGCAAATGCACAAATTG
>CAZFME010000096.1:0-2051 GCA_964520055.1 uncultured Clostridia bacterium | reverse complement strand
TCTTAAGGTTTCTATCGTACCATATCAGGTCTATCCCCTTTCGCTCCGATACTAAACACTACACTATTTAATTATTATATCAGATATTATATCTAAATTGTATAATATTTTGTAATAATATACACAGGCTTCTATTACATCCTTTATTATTCACCATGTGGTAGCAAATGCACAAATTGTTTTGTCCATCGTTATCTATTCTTTTTTATTTTTATATGTCCTTCGTTTTTAAAATATATTTTATTTGTAATTAGCAGAATATTATTGGGTCGATAACCATCTTTCGTTCCTTAAAAAAATATACCCATTTAATCTGTACTATTAGGGGAGTATATCAAACCTATAGACAGTAACAGCTTTTTTGTATAATAATTACACCTTCAAATAAAAATACCCCCCTGAAAGTTCACCGAATATTCACGTTGCACGAGCCATCACTACCTTGTAGCAAAGAGCGTACCCGTGCAAAAACCGTTTCTGATTCTGCGTGAATAAAAAAGGTCCGTCCCTAAATATTCAGTTATTGACCTTTCCTGACCTTTGTTGTATTATAAAAATAGAAAGAAGGTGTAAATTATGGATATAAATAAATATACGCAAAAATCTCAAGAAGCCATAATAAAGGCCCAGAGCCTTGCTATAGAGCGTCATCATCAGGAAGTAACCTCAAGGCATCTTTTATATTCACTCCTGCTTCAAAAAGACGGAATAATCCCTCGCCTTATACAAAAATGTGGATCTGACATCAAGCAACTTAGGTCCTTTGTAGAAGATATACTGCAGCGTATTCCGTCGGTTCACGGCTATGATGGCCCCCTTGCCATGAACACAGGCCTGGCCAGAGTCTTCATCCGGGCGGAAAAGGAAGCACAAAACATGAAAGATATGTTCGTAAGTGTTGAGCATTTGCTGCTGGCTTTACTGGATGAAGGTGACAGAGAAGTAAAGAGCGTCTTTAAAAATGCCGGTATTGACAGAAACCTCTTGCTGGCTGCTCTTAAAGAAATCCGCGGCAATCAACAGGTAACCGGTGAAAACCCCGAAGCCACCTATGAGGCCCTTGAAAGATACGGTCGAGACCTGACTCGTCTTGCACGGGACGGTAAGCTTGACCCGGTTATCGGCCGAGATGATGAAATTCGGCGGGTCATTGAAATCCTGTCCCGGCGTACCAAAAACAATCCTGTCATCATAGGCGAAGCCGGTGTAGGGAAAACCGCCATAGTGGAAGGCCTTGCCCGGCGTATAGTGGCAAAGGATGTGCCGGAAGGACTTAAAGACAAGCTGGTTATAGCCCTAGATATGGGTTCACTGATTGCCGGTGCCAAGTTTCGGGGAGAGTTTGAAGAAAGGCTGAAGGCGGTATTAAAGGAAATTCAAGAATCCGACGGCCGCATAATACTCTTTATCGATGAACTTCACACCGTGGTGGGTGCCGGTGCCGCCGAAGGGGCCTTGGATGCAGGAAATCTTCTAAAGCCCATGCTGGCTCGGGGAGAACTTAGAGCCATCGGTGCAACCACCATCGACGAATACCGGAAATACATCGAAAAAGACGCCGCTCTGGAGCGCCGTTTTCAGCCGGTCATGATCAATCCCCCATCAGTGGAAGATACTGTTTCCATACTAAGGGGGCTTAAAGAAAGGTATGAAGTCTTTCACGGAGTCCGTATACAGGACAGTGCAATTATAGCGGCTGCTACCCTTTCAGACAGGTATATCTCAGACCGATTTTTACCTGACAAAGCCATAGACCTTATGGATGAGGCGGCAGCCCGCCTTCGCACCGAGATAGACAGCATGCCGGTGGAGCTTGATGAAATAAAACGGAAAATAACTCAGCTGCAAATTGAAGAGACCGCCCTGAAAAAAGAAAAGGATGATACATCCCTAAAAAGGCTGGAAAAAATCCGAGAACAGATAAGTGAGCTGGGCAAGGATTTTGAAGAATTGAAAGCTATATGGCAAAAAGAAAAGGAAGAGATAAGCCGTGTTCACAAAATAAAATCCGAGATGGAATCAGTGAAACTTGAAATTGAAAAAGCCGAACG
>CAZFME010000095.1:0-8678 GCA_964520055.1 uncultured Clostridia bacterium | reverse complement strand
TTGTTGTCCAATAAAGAGAAAAATACTTCAGAACCCTTTTGTAAATGCTCATGGGTAATCAAGACAAGGTCCTCCTTCGCAAGCTTTTGTTTTAAAAGCTTTACTCTCTATGTAGGTATCAATTTGATTTTGTAGGGTGAAACATAAAGTTCTTCCCATATCAGAGGTTGTTTGCCTTCTTCATTGATACTTGATATCTTCCGGCCTATTAGCTTTTTATATTTCGGGTCTTTATCACATAATCGCCGGAAAAGTTCCAGCCTATCATCATTGGTCTCATGTTCTTCACGTTCTCCGAGTTTTAACTCTATCTCTGTAACTACAAACATCATGAAAAGCTCAATATTTTTCTTTTGTGTGAGCCATTTTTGTTTTTTAAAGTTATCTATATCCTGTAATTCCGTAATGGAAAATTCACCCTTCTCCAGAAGTTCATCAAATATGTCTTCCCATAATTCCACGACAATTTCCCAATCAGTGGATTCCGGCTGCCAAGTTTCTTCTTCGGTCAAGTCCTCATATATTTCATCAACCGCTGTTTTCTTGATTTTTTGCTCTTCCCAGGCCCATTCCAACGGATAGATGAAATCCGCCTCCGGGGAAAACAGGGGATTTAAAAGGCTTTCCAATACATCAAAATTTTCCAAGCCTTTTTTATCAATTATATTTTGCCAGATATCTTTTTTAAAGGTCAGATTGGAAGTCTTCCAGAAACTATCCGGGTATTTAACCCGGATTTCCACTTCAAAGGCCATGTTTTCCACTACCAGTTTTGCCAACATATCATGTAAGGCCCGGGCTATTTCCAGGCTTTCAAAGACCTGCTCCGCTTCTGCTCGGGCATCGGCCGGGAAGGAATTGAGCCGGTTCTTCCAAGAAAACATATCCTCAAATACCTTTTTTTCATCTTCAAACTGTCGCTTTATCTCATCTTCGCTTTTTCGTCGGCTATTTTTACTGTCCATAAAAATTATCTGGGGATTTCGGAGCACATCCTGCCGGTAATCCTTTTCCCGCCGTATAAGAGTTCTTACCCGGGCAATCAAATTGCTGACACTGTTTTGAGCTTTGTTAAAGTTCCCGGATTTTATCAGTTGAAGTGTGTAGAATTGTTCAATATCAAACCCGAATTCCTCTAATATTTCCCGAGTTATAAATATGATCTC
The DNA here is from genome assembly GCA_964520055.1 of uncultured Clostridia bacterium. Classification (GTDB taxonomy): domain Bacteria; phylum Bacillota; class Thermosediminibacteria; order Thermosediminibacterales; family Tepidanaerobacteraceae; genus DUNY01. Next base: position 7,512 of record CAZFME010000095.1, on the reverse strand, counting down.
CTGGGCCTCTTCAGTCAGCATATATACGGTAGAACCGCCTTTCTCCCACTGACTGTGCTCCCTGTCGGGTTTTAGATAGCGAAATTTATATAACTCATGGGCTCTCGTTTCTTCATCAAAAATATAACAGGAAAAAGGGTCCTGTCTGTTCGGATCCTTATACCACAAGACCCCATCTATCAGCCGCCCCACTATGTCTTTTGAGGCTGCAAGATTCATTTCCCTTAATATTTCCTCGGTCATGTAGATTAAATCTTGTCGGGTTCTATTTGGGTTTTCCGTTATTTCCCGACGGAAGACTTTCAGCAGGAGAAGCAGACAAATCTCATGAGCATAATCATTTAATTCTCCCACATCCATTCCGGTTCCTAACATACGTATGGCTTGGGTCTTTTTTAATCGATCTTTTAATCCTTTTTCTACCCTGTCCATTTTCGCTCACCTTGAAATTTGATGTATTAGTTATTCGGAACGGCACAGGGGCCGTTCCCTACATGGTCCCACGCTGCACAGGTAGTTGCGGGCGATTCAGTGTCCTGTGCTGCGTAGGGCTTGCGGCTATTTGGCGTCCTGCCGTGTGCCCGTCAGCGTGCGTCCTACACGCTGCCCATGCTACGTTTATCCCTTGTAGGGACGGTCTTTGACCGCCTTAGATATTCATAAGTGATAAACTCCTGTGGAATTCTTCGATTTGCATCCCACAGTCTTTTCAGATTTTCAGCCACCTCATGATAATTGTTTGCAGCAAACTCATTTGTAACAAAATTCAAGTTCTCAATATTTTTATTCTGGGCCTTTTTGATTGGATGAGATTTACCGAAATCTAACAGCTTTTTGTAGGCAGCTAATTGAAGTGAAATATTGACGGAATTATATGCTTCTTTTAGGGATTTATAAATCATATAACCTTCCGGGTCGATATCCCCAAAGTAAAAAACTTTTATCCTTTCAGCATCGGCAATTTCGTGTATAAAAGAAAAGCTGCTTATTATATCCTTGCCCTGACCGTAAATTATGGCATCAGGGCAAATCCCGAATATGTCATACCCCTCCATGGCCGCCCTTTTATATGAGAAGAAAGTAGAGTGGTTTTCCAATATGATGGCTGTTTCAATCTGTCTTACACCACGATTCCAATATACAAACATTTGACCGTATTTTTTCATTTTTAGATCGTCATAAGACAATTTTAATCGTTTGAGCACTCCATTATCCTTTTCTTCCTTGGGGTCTAAAAACTTCTCATTATCAAAGAGCTCCAAACATCTTTCCTCGCAACTGCCCCATTCTCGCCGGTCCCTGTTCCGTAAAAACTCATATATTCGCAAAATAAACTTCCACTCTCTGTCGGTTTGAAGGTCCGGGTGCTTAATGTATGTACTAAAATCCAGCAAGTCGGACAGTCTTAGGATGTCTTCACTCTTCCATCTTGGAGCAATCTCATCTTCCATAATAGACCATCGAAGCTTTAAGGGTGGATATTTGCCATTGTATCCCACGGTCTTCATAGGTTTTATGTATCCTTCTTGTGAGAGCCTTTCCAGCCCCTCATATAAGCTGTAATATCCGCCCTTTTGATGGTAGTTCGAGAATCCACCGGATTTTTCCAATAGGAACTTTTCAAGATCATCCAAATAAAAGCTTTTTCTGTTTTTTTGTTTATGGGAATTCAAAAAAACCTTTATGGGCTTGTACATAATTTCCCTTCCTATTTTTACGATTCGCAAAATGACTTTTCTGTCATTTTATAACAATCTTTTTTTATCGATAACAACAATACTATTTCAATTTACATATAATTTTAACATATAAGTCCGATTATTAGAAGAAACGAAAATGCTAATAAATGTTTTTACCCCCTAATGTTTATAAATATGTTGATCTATTTCTATGCACATTAAACAAATGAATATATACCCACTCCCCTTCATGCACTTAAAGCACAAGTCATATGTATAGCCTATGTAAATTCTTTAATATGTATTATTTCCTTTTTTACCCCAATTGTGTAGCACTTTTATATTAAATGTGCTATAATATTAACTGATGAAAATTCTAAAAGGAGACGAGTTATATATGAAACCCAAGGTTGCCATTAATGGCTTTGGCCGAATAGGAAAAAACATATTGAGAATATGGTTGGAAAACCAAGACCAAATGGACATTGTTGCACTCAACAGCACCAGCGGTCCTAAAGCCCATGCACATCTTTTTAAATATGATTCCATATACGGTGTCTTAAACCATAGTGTAGATTCCACCGATGACACCATAATAATAGACGGAAAACCTATTCGATTTTTTTCTGAAAGGGATCCTGAAAAACTGCCCTGGGAAAAGCTAGATTTGGATATTGTAATAGAGGCCACTGGTAAGTTCAGGAGAAAAGAAGATGCGCTAAAACATTTGAAAGCCGGTGCAAAGCGAGTTATCATTACCGCTCCAGGTGATGGTGTTGACAATACCATGATTATGGGAGTAAACGAAGATACGTTCGAGCCTGAAAAAGATTACATAATCTCTTCCGCTTCATGTACTACTAACTGCCTTGCTCCCTTGGTAAAAGTCATTGATGAAAACCTCTGGATCAAAAACGGCTCATTATCGACTATTCATTCCTATACCTCCGATCAACAGCTGATAGATAAACCTCATAAAGATTTGCGGCGGGCCAGAGGTGCAGCCCTTTCGATCATCCCTACGACTACAGGGGCGGCTAAAGCCATAGGCTCCATAATACCCCATCTTGCAGGAAAGTTAAACGGAAGTGCCTTTCGTGTCCCAACAGAGGCCGTATCGGTAGTGGATTTTGTAGCCAATGTTAATAAATCTACTACAAAAGAAGAAGTAAATCAACTTTTCAAAAAGGTTTCTAATGGAACGTTGAGAGGAGTATTGGGATATACTGAAGACCCCGTAGTATCTCGAGACTTGGTTCGAGATTCCCGCTCATCCATAGTGGACGGTCTGTCGACAATTGTCATTGACGGTAAGGTGGTAAAGGTAATGGCTTGGTATGATAATGAATACGGCTATGCAGCAAGGGTATTTGAAATGGCAAAATACATCTATGATGTGTGTCAAGAAAAGCAGGAGCTTAAAGCAGTCGTAGGTTCTTAATAAAAATAAATACAACAGAAAAATAAAGAGACCAATCTTCTCATATAATAGCAGATTGGTCTCGCATTTTATTATTATTAAACAGAACGATTCATGCTCTTGAATTATTTTTCTAGCACTATATTAAACTATAGATCTTTTCTTAACATATAGTTGTTAAAGGTTGTAGGGGATGATACGGGGACGTTTCTTTGTCATAAAAATTAATCCCAGTTAAAATCATTGATACGATTTATTTTTCTTTTTAAGCACATTTACAACCCCACCCTGTCTAATGGCATCCAAATCTTTTTGGAACAATGGACTTTTTAAATGATAGCTCTCTCCTCTCGTAACATTGTGAACAACGATTTCTTGGCCCTCTTTAAGATCAAAGCTTTCAATTCTAATAAGGTCGCCCTGAGAAATAACTTCATAATCATCCTCATTGATAAAAACAAGTGGCAATATTCCCCAATTGACCATATTAGTCAAATGGATTCGTGCAAAACTCTTGGCTATAACCACATTGATACCGAGGTATCTTGGTATAATGGCCGCCTGTTCACGGCTTGATCCTTGCCCATAATTATGTCCTGCTACAATAATAGATGTCTTTGCATCAACTGCTCTCTGATAGAACGTAGGATCGACCACTCTAAAAGAATGCTTTGAAATTTCCGGAATGTTGGATCGTATTGGCAGGTAAAGCGCACCTGCAGGACATATGAAGTCTGTCGAAACATCATCATCCAACTTAAGGATAACCGGTGCTTCCATGGATTCCGGCATTTCGCAAAACTCGGGAATTGGTTTGATATTAGGACCTTTACGTACTTCTGAATCTAGCTTGTTTTCAGGCATAATAAAAATGCTGTTGTCTTTAATGTATTTCTCCGGTACTTCAAACTCAAAGTATGATTTTTTTAATTCTCTCGGATCAGTGATTCTCCCCATTATTGCAGATGCTGCAGCAGTTTCAGGCGCAACCAAGTAAACCTGGTCTGACGCTGTTCCTGATCTGCCTTTGAAATTCCTGGGTCCGGTTCTTAGAGAAACACCATTGCTTGGTGGCGCAAAACCACAGCCATTGCAACCTCCACAAACCGGTTCAAAAAACCTCGCACCTGAAGCAATTAGTTTATCATAAGCACCCCTTTGTACAATCTCTCTAACTACTGTTCTAGTTGAAGGGTATATGCCTAATTCAACATCACGATGAACTGTTTCGCCATCCAGGATATTAGCCACGCTAAGTAAGTCCTGAACAGATGTGTTCGTGCAAGAGCCAATCATAACCTGATCAACTTTTAGTCCCGCTACTTCTTTCACTTTTACTACTTTGTCGGGTTGTGGAGGTAATGCGATCAGAGGCTCCAATTCACTGAGATTTATTTCAATAACCTCATCATAGATTGCATCCGGATCAGCTTTTAACGGCAAGTAATCACATTCTCTCCCAAAAGCTTTTAGCCATTTTCGGGTGTTTTCATCACTTGGAAAAACTGATGAAGTTGCTCCTGTTTCAGTACCCATGTTGGCTATTGAAGACCTTTCAGCCACATTCAGTGTACTAATTCCCTCACCGCTATACTCAAAAACCTTTCCAAGTCCACCTTTGACACTAACCCTTCTCAGAAGCTCTAAAATAATATTCTTTGCAGATACAAAAGGTTTCAGTTTACCAGTCAATATAACGTTTACAATTTTGGGCATTGTAAAATAAAACGGCTCTCCTGCGATTGCCATTGCATTGTCAAAACCCCCGACGCCTATAGAAAAAGAGCCAATACCACCAGCGGCTACGGTATGTGAGTCTCCGCCAATCAAGACCTTCCCCGGCGCAGCGAAATGTTCAAGATGTAGATGATGGCAGATTCCACTTCCACTCCGTGCAGTTATAATCCCAAGTTTAGAAGTCATATCCATAATAAAGTTATGGTCATCAGCATTTTTATAATCAGATTGAAGCATATTATGGTCAATATATTGAACTGCCAAATCTACCTTTTTCTGCTTCAAGCCAATCGCTTCCAAAACTAGATAAGACATAACGCCATTCAAATCATGTGTCAACGTTTGATCAGCCTTTATCCCTATTCTGGTTCCCCGCAAAAGTTGGCCATCAACCAATGCTTCTGCTATGATTTTTTCAGTTAATGTCAATCCCATTCTCTCACCTCAAATAATAAAGATAAAGATATTCTTTCGTTGGTTTTTATCTACCTTAAAGATTCCCAGCAGGCTGGGGAAATTTTCAGGAGGAACTAATTAGCATCATTTGATTTAAAAATTATACATACAGGGCTTTCAGTTTTAATCGTTTGACCGGAAAAAACCAATTCGCCATTATTTGGGTCTATGTTGAACACTTGAATACTGTCACTGTCTTCATTCGCTACAATCAGCTGTGACCCCGTTGTATCAAATGTCATGAACCTCGGTGTCTTCCCTAGACATGAAGTTTTGCTTATATATCTGAGGTAGCCGGTTTGCTCATCCACTGAATAAACTGTGACACTGTCATTTATCCTATTCGATGCAAACAAAAACTTATTACTTGGATGTATTAATATTGCACTGGCTTGCCCTTCACCAACATAATATTCTGACAGAGTCGACAGCTTTTGCCTTGAAAAAACATGAGTGCCGCTTATGATACCTGCTTTTTCCTTAAATGAAGGTCTTCCGCGATATCGTAGGTTGTACCGCATGCAGAACCTTCTTGGCTTCCAAATACAGTGCAGTAAACAGGCACGTAGATACTAATGTAAACACTTGCATATCACCAATCTTATGTCCTCATAGCTGATTTCACCTGGCAATGCCTCTTTGATTGGTTTTAATCTTTCCTTACCCACTTTCTCAATTACACCCAAAATCTTGTTTTCCTTTTCCGGGTCAATAAACCTTGACCAATCAATGGTTTTGCCTTCTTTTTCACATCTTCCCAGGTGATTAATTATGGTGTTTTCTGCGAGATTTCTTTGCTGTGCTATTTCTTTTAAGGAAAAACCCTTAAGATAGCAGTTGTAAGTCTGTTCATAGCGGTCAATATTAGTATTCTGCAGTCTGTCTATTGAACTAGCAGTTATTGTACTATTTATTAACTGTCGCCTAATCTCACTGATATCCAAATCCTCTTCTCGGATGTATTCATTTATCAGATTAATAAATTCTTCACCATAGCTTTCGTATTTTTTCCGGCCTACACCTTTTATTTTGAAAAATTCTTCTTGATTTTGCGGCATATATGCAGCCATTTCCTTTAAACTGGAATCGTGGAAAATTATGTAGGGTGGAAGGTCTTTTTCTTGGGCTATTGTATGCCTTAGCTCTCTAAGTCGCTCAAATAGCTCTTTATCAAAGTTTTCATTGATTGGAACCGGAGATAATCCATTTGCCGTCTTAGATGTTTTTGATTTTAGCAGCAAATCTTTTTTATGATAGAATTTCACCTTGCCTTTTAATATTTCCCAAGACATATCGGTGAGTTTTAGGACGGGGAATTTATCGGCAGTTATGTGAATATACCCTTGTGAAATCAATGTCATTATCATTTCTTTGATTGCATCATTACTGTATTCTTGCATAATTCCATAAGTCGAAGTTTTATCTAAACCCCATTTCAATACCTTTTTATTCTTCGAGCCTCTCAGAACCTGTATAACGGTATTTACCCCATAGCTTTGATTCACTCTGTATATGCACGATAATATTTTTTGAGCTTCTATGGTTACGTCCACTCTTTCCGATTGATCCAGGCAGCTGCTGCAATTGTTACAATTCTTTTCTCGAGCATCTTCACCGAAATAGATTAGTATCTTGTTTCTGAGGCAATCATCGGTATGGCAATAGTCCACCAGGTACTGGAGATTTTCATACATGGCCGTCTCCCGATCAGGAGAAAGGTTTTCGCTTTGAATTAGAATCTTTTGCTTTACTATATCGGCAGGTGAATACATTAAAATACAGTCACTTTTTTCGCCGTCACGGCCTGCTCTGCCGGCCTCCTGATAATAAGCCTCCATATTTTTAGGCATATTGTAATGAATCACAAATCTTATGTCAGGCTTGTCTATTCCCATGCCAAAGGCATTTGTGGCAACGATTATCCTGGTCCTATCAAGCATGAAATCATCTTGATTTTTTTGCCTGATATTAGAGCTCATCCCTCCGTGATATCCGACAGCCGAAATGCCATAACTATTGAGTTTGTTTGCTAGAGATTCTACGATTTTTCTGGTGGCACAGTATATTATTCCGGAGTCATTGACATAATTGTTTTTTAGGTAGTTTAGTAAGTATGATAACTTGTTGCTGGGTTTTGCAACTTGGTAAAACAGATTTGGCCTGTCAAACCCTGTTATGACTTCCAGTGGATTTTTAAGACCTATTAAATTCTTTATCTCT
>CAZFME010000094.1:0-8788 GCA_964520055.1 uncultured Clostridia bacterium | reverse complement strand
AGCCTTATATTTTCTCTCCCATCTTTTGAACTACGTCCCATGCTGCTTGATGGCTTATGTCTTGACCAGTTAGTTCTGTAATGTTTTAGGCGGCTTCATTGCTTATTGGCGGTTCGCTTTTTTCTTGTTGGAAGCATCCTGTGATAAATATCCCTAACATAACAAAACAAATTATTGCAATACAAATCATTCTATAAACCTTAAACACGTAATGCACCTCACTATAAATCTATTACTTTGTGTCATCTTAAAAGGTGACACAAAACCGTCCCCTGCCACCTCCAGGCGTCGGGGAGGAGGTATCCTTCTACTACTACTTTTGCGTTGCCTTCCATATATAAATCGTCGATTATGTCCTCTTTTATGTTAAAGTAAATCTTTAAAATTCCTGCCCGGGTATGCATGCTCACCGGTGATTTGGTTTTACCTAGCAGGCATGAGATAATGGCGGAAGCTGTGGAACCCGTGCCGCAAGCAAGGGTTTCATCTTCGACTCCCCGCTCGTAGGTCCTAATGATTATATTGTTCTCGTCTGAAATCTTTAAAAAATTTACATTGGTGCCGGCGGAAAATATATCAGCATAACGGATTTTTCTACCAAGGGTGAAAAGTTCTTTATAATTCATTGTGTCCACATCATCTCGATATATGACCACATGAGGGACACCCACCGGAGCATAATGGAAATCCAGGGTTTCTCCTTCAAATTCATGAGTCTGATAAAGTTGCAAGTCGTTCATACTGACTGGAGGAAATTTTAAACAAACATTATCACCAACTATCTTGGACTCATAAATCCCGGCTATGGTTTCAAAAGTCATTTCATTTTCCGCCGCTCCCTGTAGATATGCAAATCTTGAAATACAGCGAGCACCGTTGCCACACATTTCACCTTCACTGCCATCGGCATTGAAATACCGCATTTTAAAATCCGCTTCGCTCGACTCCTCAACCATCATGAAACCGTCTGCTCCTACAGAAACCCTACGGGCACATACTTGTCTTATAAAATTCGGCAGGTTATACTGGTTCATGATGCCTTGGCGATTGTCCACTACGATAAAATCATTGCCACAACCGTTCATTTTCATAAAGGGAATTTTCCTCATACCAAATCTCTCCTTTTAACTATAGCAATATACCAAACATATCTTGTATAGTCTATTGATATCAACCGGAAACGGTCTAAAATCTCAGTATTATTTGACAATAGTCGCTAATCATGATAGATTAGTAATATGGGACTTCCTAAAAATTTTATCTCAATTAGGATGTGCCCAAATTTTTTTAAGCAATTTTATTATTAATCTCACGGTCAGGAGGAATTGTAATGGAAACCAAATACAAACTCTCAAAGTTCACTCTTGAAAAGCTCACACAGCACCTAGTAGAAGTAAAAGCTAACAGAGGCAAAGTCATTGATGATTTTTTCCCTGAGGTGACAAAAGAGCGTCATGAATTTGAATCACTTATGGAATTGTATATACTTGAAGTAGATAGATTCATAAAGAATACTGAGCCCATTGAGTCTCCGGAAAATTCGTTGCCTTTTGTCATCATGGGAAGTGAAGTCAAGGTTTTGGATGTTAAGAACAGCAGTACATTTAAATTTACGGTTGTAGCTCCATTTCAAAGTCAGCGAGAAAGTCATAACATCTTTGACGTATCATGTCTGTCACCGGTAGGCAAGGCACTGCTGCTGAAAAAAATTGGTGAAACGGTAGAAGTGGAAGCTCCCGGTGGGGTATTCCATTACAAGATAGAATCGATTTGTTTTTCGTAAATTGACTGTGGAGATAATACTTATCACATTTAAAATCATTACCAACCACATCGGTGGCACGCTACAAGATGTCCATTGAAATCAATTGTTTCAGGTTCCTGTTCGCGGCACAATTTTACTGCTTGGGGGCAGCGGGTGTGAAACCTACAGCCTGGGGGTAGATTTACCGGGCTGGGCACTTCACCTTCCAATATTGTCCGTTTTCGATCCCTCAAGCGCGGGTTGGCTTCGGGAACTGCCGACATCAAAAATCGCGTATAGGGATGAAGGGGATTTTTATATATATCCTCGGTGTTGCCGGCTTCAACTATTTTACCGAGAAACATTACACAAACTTTATCTGAAACATATTTTACAACTCTCAAGTCATGGGAAATAAATATATAGGTCAATTGAAACCGGTTCTGCAATTCTTTTAAAAGGTTAAGAACTTGGGCTTGAATTGAAACATCCAGTGCAGAAACCGGTTCATCACATATGATAAGCTCAGGGTTTAAAGCCAATGCCCGAGCTATTCCCACCCGCTGTCGCTGTCCGCCGCTGAACTGATGAGGGTAGCGTCTCATATGATAAGATCTTAATCCTACTTCCCGCATAAGCTCAAAAACCATCTTTTCCTTGTCTTTCCCAAAAGCCACTCCATGGGTTTCAAGAGGTTCGCCAATTATATCGCCTACAGGCATGCGGGGATTTAATGATGCATAGGGATCCTGGAATATAATCTGCATTTTTCGGCGCATTCGCCGTAATTGTTCTCCGTCAATATCATAGATGTTTTGGCCTTTGAAGTATACTTTTCCCGATGTAGGCTCCAAAAGCCGCAAGATGAGTCTTCCTAAAGTGCTTTTACCACACCCGGATTCTCCGACGAGGCCTAGAGTCTCTCCCTTTGTCACGGACATGCTGACACCGTCTACAGCATGGACAACCCCAGCTTTTTTAAAGAAGCCGCTGTCTCTAGTTAAAAAGTGTTTTTTTAAATTCTGTACTTGAACCAGAGCATTGTCATCCAATGGCAGCCACCCTCACATCATGGTATTTCCAACATTTGACTTTATGCCCTTTTCGAACCTCAATCATTTCCGGATCTTTTTCCCTACAAATATTTTTAGCCTCACTGCAGCGGGGCCAAAATCGGCAACCATCAGGCAAACGCATCAAATTCGGTACAACACCCGGAATGTTATAAAGTTTCTCTTTTTGATGCTGAGCCAAAGTGGGGATCGAGTTATATAGGCCGACAGTATATGGATGAAGTGGGATTTCGAAAACAGAAAACACATCTGCGTATTCTACCACTGTTCCTGCATACATCACACAGACTTCATCGGACACTTCGGCTATCACTCCTAGGTCATGAGTTATCATTAAAACCGACATATTGATTTTCCTCTGTAAATCTTTTATTAATCGAAGTATTTGCGCTTGGATGGTAACATCCAGAGCCGTCGTGGGTTCATCGGCAATCAAGAGCTTTGGATTGCAGGCAAGAGCCATAGCAATCATAACCCGCTGACGCAATCCCCCTGACAGTTGGTGGGGATAATTGGATATCCGTTTGCCCGGGTCGGGGATTCCTACAAGATGAAACAATTCCACAGTTTTCTCCAAGGCTTCACTTTTTCCCAAGTGTCGGTGGATCTTCAATACTTCCATCACTTGATTTCCAACGGTATGTACCGGATTCAATGATGTCATAGGTTCTTGAAAGATCATAGCAATATCATTTCCCCGAATTCTGCACATATCCTCATAGCTTTTTTTTGCCAAGTCTTTACCCTCAAAAAGAACTTGACCATCGACAATTTTGCCGGGAGGTGAAGGGATTAATTTTAAAATAGACAGGGCTGAAACGCTTTTGCCACACCCGGACTCACCAACCAAACCCAAGGTTTTGCCTTTTTTTATTGAAAAACTTACACCATCGACAGCTGGGACAACACCTTCGTCGGTATAAAAATATGTTTTCAGTCCTTTTACTGTTAGAACTTCTTCTTTATTCAAGTTTTTTACCTCCATTCACTGTTTCATATACGGATCCAGTGCATCCCTGAGGCCGTCTCCCAAGAAATTGAAGGCCAGCACAATGATCAGTATGGCAAAACCAGGAGATATGGCAACCCAAGGGGATGAAAACAGATACTCCTTGCCGTTGGATATCATTAGCCCCCAACTAGGAGTCGGTGGCTGGGCACCGACTCCTAGAAAACTGAGACTTGCCTCGGACATAATAGCCTCAGGTATGCCCATAGTAAGCAACACCAAAAGTGGAGCCATGCAGTTGGGAAATATGTGCCTCAGCATAGTTACCCAGTTTTTAACTCCAATGGCTCGAGCTGCCTCTACGAATTCCTTTTCTTTTATGGATAGGGTCTGAGCTCTGACTACTCTGGCAGTGCCTGCCCATCCGACAATACTTAAGGCTATGAAAATATTATATAAACTTGCCCCCAGTGTATACATCACCACCATGGCCAACAGCAAAGACGGAAAAGCCATGACCATATCGGCTAAACGCATTATTATGTTATCTGTTTTTCCACCGTAGTAGCCGGAAATAATGCCTAAAACCGACCCTATTGCCATAGATATCAGTGTAGGTATCAGGCCGATAATAAGTGAAATTCGGGTACCGTAAATTATGCGACTGAGCATATCCCGCCCGTATATATCCGTGCCCAGCAGGTATTTTGGACCGGGAGGTTGGAACTGATTCAGCAGATTGACCTCATACGGATTGTGGGGTGTAATCCACGGTGCAAAAGCGGCAATCAGAATCATCAGAATAACTATCATAGCCCCGGCCATGGCCATTCGGTTTTTTTTGAAACGATACCAAACTTCCTTTATAAACGTTGTGCCTTGTAGTTCCATTTCTTCATCAATTTGCTCCGGAAGCCTATTTTTATTAAGTTCTATCATTTTAGCACCCCACTCAGTCATACTTGATTCTTGGATCAAGATAGGAATAGGCAATGTCGGCTAAAAGATTCCCTAAAATAACCAAACCTACAGTAAATATTACTGAGCCCTGTAAAAGCGGCATATCTCTGTTTTGTATGGCATTGACACAAACTCTACCGATTCCGGGGATACCAAAAACGCTTTCAGTTATGACGGCACCGGACAGTAGACTGGCCACTTGTATAGCCATTACGGTAACAACAGGAAGCATAGAATTTTTTAACGCATGATAAAATACCACTTGTTTTTCCCTTAAACCTTTAGCCCGGGCCGTTCTTATGTAGTCGGTTCTGATAACTTCCAGCAGGCTGGAACGGGTTAACCGGGCTATAGAAGCCGCCGAACTCCATCCCAATACGATAGCTGGCATGATAATGTATTCGGGGCCATTTAAACCTGAAATTGGCAGTAAGTTTAATTTTAGGCCAAAAATATACTGCATAATAATTGCAGACCAAAAAACTGGCATTGATACACCTAATAGGGTGAAACCCATGAAAAAATTGTCTATAAAAGAATATTGTTTTACTGCGGAAATAATGCCGGCCGGTATACCGATTCCCCACGCAATGATAATGGCGGCAAAAGAAAGTATGACTGTATTTGGAAAGGCTTCCCATATCAAGTTAGCCACATCGCGTTTTAGCTTATAAGACCTGCCAAGATCACCATGCATTGCCCCCCACATAAATTTTAAGTAGCGGATGTATATCGGATCATTTAGATTCATTTCGGATTTTACTCGTTCTAACACATCAGGGCTTATATGTTCCTTCATCATCAGTACTACCGGATCCCCGGGAACCACATTTAAGAGGTAGAATGTTATGACAGTTATACCTATAATTATAGGGATGGATATTAATATTCTTTTTATTATATACCTTCCCATAAAGTCACCACCTAAAGGTTTTAACCGAAATCGTGTAGGAGAGGCCGAACATAGGCCCCTCCTACACGGTAATTTTATTCCTCTATTCTTACTTCATAATAGGGCATGTTGCTCCAACCGTTCCAGGAAACTTTAAAATTCTTAACCCTAGGTTGTACCACGAAGAGGTGATTCAGATGAAAGAGGGGAATCCATGCGGCATCATCATAGACTATGGTTTTTTCAAGTTCACGATACAGCGCATATCTTTCCTCCGGTACGATCATTGTTCTGGCTCTTTCCAGTTCTGCCTGAACATGCTTATTTCCATAGTTGAAAGAACGGGCTACGGAATTCTTGGTGGCGAAAAAGGTATATATAAAGTTATCGGGGTCGTTGAAATCCGCCGACCAATTGGTATGATACATGGGGAGTTTGCCTTCACGCCGGGTGCCAAACCAAGCAGCTTCATCCATTTGGAGAATCTCAACTTTGATGCCGATTTCAGCCAACATAGCTTGAACGGCTTCATTTATCTTTAAAGTGCTTGGAGAATCTACGATTTGAGATATTTGCATCTCAAAGCCATCGGGATATCCAGCTTCCGCCAGCAGGGTTTTAGCCTTTTCTTTATCATAAGGAAAACCGGGAAGATCCGGATTATATCCGGCCAGGCCCGGAGCCATAATGCCTTTTGCTATGGTGCCGGTACCGTAATACAGTGTATCTAAGAGTAACTGCCGATCTAAGGCATGCTGAACAGCTCTTCTTACCCTTACATCGTCAAAAGGCTCTATGGCTTGGTTAATATGATAATAGTAGGTGCCCACCCGAGGGCCGCTGACTATATGATCTTTCCATTTTTCACTCTTTAAGAAATATGGGATCTGGGAACGAGCATTGTCACAGTCAAATACATCCAACTCTCCCTTTTCAAACATCATCCGTTGGGTTTCAGCATCAGGAATAATTTTAGTCACGATTTTGTCGATGTCCGGTCTGCCCCGGAAGTAATCAGGGTTAACCGAAAAAATCACCTGGTCATTATAGGTCCAGCCGGTAAGCATGAAAGGCCCGGTGCCTATGGTCAATTCCGGTTTTACTCCGAAATCCAACCCTGCGGCTTCAGTAGCCTTGCGGTTGTAAATAGAACCGGCAGGGGTGGAAAGACAGGCTATAAAAGGTGCGAAGGGCTCTACAAGAGTAATTTCGATTGTGTGATCACCAATGACCTTAATGCCCCGTGTGGAATCGGCTTGGCCCTCCATCCGCTCTTTGGCCCCATCTATCATGTCGAGAATATCAGTGTTCAGTGCCTTAGTCTTGGGGTTTAGCATGCGGTCAAAGGTATACAGCACATCATCGGCCTTTAGCTCCTCACCGTTGTGAAATTTGACTCCCTTCCTTATATGGAAGGTATAGACCTTACCGTCAGGGGATATTTCCCATTTTTCCGCTAAGCCGGGAACAAGTTCGGATTTTCCAGGTTCTATAGTAACGGCCTCCACCAAACGATCGTAAATGTTCAGAGGTATGAGGTATTCTTCAGTAGTAAGTTGAACATCGCCAGTACCGGGATCAACAGACGCCGCAATAGTCAAGATTTTTTCTCCGGGTTCCGGCGCCTTTGTGGCAGACTTTGTGCCACAACCTGTCAATTGAGTAACCGCTAATAAAGCAACCAGCAAGGTGACTATCCACTTTTTTTTAATAAACACACATGACCCTCCCTTTTTTTCTGTTTTTTCGGAATCCGACTTACTATAAAATATCCCTATAATCCCCCCTTTAACGCAATCAAACATGAATAGATTTGCGCCCTTAATGACAGAGAATTATACCTAACGTTTAATCGGCAGTCCGGAATTTCGGAAGGAAAGTTCATGGTATTATTCCATAGCGCAGCATAGCTGCAATTAAATTTGCCTATTTTGAGGATGATCACGACTAAAGAGTATCCTTGTTTTATTATCCTGCAGCTGCATGACGTATGAGCTTCAGGGGTTTTTCTGTGAAAAAGTTTGTTTTACGTTTTTTTAATACTTTTAAAGTACAATCATATAATTATCCCTTTTATTACAATTCAATATATTTTGTAATTATCCTCTATTTTTTAAAGCTGTATTTTTCAAAAAATAGAGGAGCTGCTTTATTGTATAATCCCAATCTGTTATTTACTATTTCTCTATCTGCCAAAGCCAACTAACTATTGCAATGTATAACATGTATAACAACCTGGCTTTTGTTTCAGGCTGACCCTGTCGGCAGAAACCATCACTTGGAGCTGTGGCAATTCTATATATGCAATATATGAGCAATAGTCATGCCAAATATCTTAAATTCTACAAGTCCCGAGTAGAAAAGCTTTTCTTGTGTTGTTAAGGCATATAGAGGTTCTCTTTTTCGAACTTGATAATTATTATAATGCCTATTATCTGACATATATACGGTTATAGCCTTGTCCTAATTATCGAACATCTAGTTCGTATATTTGAACTTCTTTAACTTGGCTACTTTATCTGCTCCGGACTTTCAAAGTCAGCGGGAAAGTCATAATATCTTTGACGGTATCATGTCTGTCGCCGATAGGTAAGGCATTGCTGCTGAAAAGAGTCGGTGACATGGTAGAAGTGGAAGCTCCCGGTGGGGTCTTCCATTACAAGATAGAATCGATTTGTTTTTCGTGAATTGACTTTGGAGAAGTTTAGCATCACACTTCAAAAAACAGCTTTAT
Organism: uncultured Clostridia bacterium; assembly: GCA_964520055.1. Lineage (GTDB taxonomy): Bacteria > Bacillota > Thermosediminibacteria > Thermosediminibacterales > Tepidanaerobacteraceae > DUNY01. The sequence goes on along the minus strand of CAZFME010000094.1, from coordinate 436 downwards.
ACCTTTACTTTTTTCCACTTACCGGAATTATATCTCAGATACATAAATACCGAGCGAAATATTTGATCACACAATTGAGCCATCCAGGCACCGGTAAGGCCGAAGCCCATTTTTATAAATATCTTTGCCAGGATGACCCGGATACCCCATACAGCTATAAAGGAAGAAATAAGGGGACCACGGGTATCACCAGCACCACGCAGTGCACCGGCCAGAATAAACTGGGTCGACTGCATGGGCTGCATCACTGCAATTATTTTAAGACAGCCTGCCGCCAATGAAATTACTTCCGGATCATTGGTATATATACCGGCTATATATCGACCGAAAAAGAAAAACGTAGACGCAATGGTAACTGCTACAATCATCCCCATACGCCGCGTTTCCATGCCATATTTTTCAGCCATATCCGGTCTTTCGGCTCCAAGGCTCTGAC
>CAZFME010000093.1:0-8884 GCA_964520055.1 uncultured Clostridia bacterium | reverse complement strand
GAAAAGTCACAGTATGAAAGATGACATAAAGCATGAATTGACGGGATTTGACACGCTCAGCCATCCCCTGGACCTCTGACACCTTTAAAACCGGGTGTCAAGGTAATTACCCCAAACACCATTTTAAAATCCATAAGGAGATGATAAGAATGAAAGAAACGAAAATACTGTTGACTGAAAGAGAGATTCCGACACATTGGTATAATATACAGGCAGATATGCCCAACCCTTTAAAGCCGCCACTAAGTCCGGCTACGGGAAAACCGGCCACACCCGATGAATTGGGAGCGATTTTCCCTGAGGAAGTCATCAAACAGGAAGTCAGCACCAAGAGGCTTATCGAGATACCGGAAGAAGTTCGCAAATTATACGGATTGTGGAGGCCATCACCCGTGTTTAGAGCCCATCGGCTGGAGAAGACCTTAGATACCCCGGCCAGGATTTACTTCAAATATGAAGGGGTGAGTCCCGCCGGTAGTCACAAACTGAACACCGCCATACCCCAAGCCTACTATAATAAACAGCAGGGAATAAAGCGACTGGCTACGGAGACCGGGGCTGGACAATGGGGAACGGCTCTGGCCATGGCCTGTAAGTTCTTTAATTTGGAGTGTACCGTCTACATGGTAAAAATAAGCTACCATCAAAAACCTTATCGCCGCTCTATTATGCAACTTTTCGATGCACAGGTTTTTGCAAGTCCCAGTGATATCACCGATGCCGGACGGGTAGTGCTTGAAAAAGATCCGGATTCCAATGGCAGTTTAGGTATTGCTATAAGTGAAGCGGTGGAAGATGCCGTCAAAAACTCTGATACAAACTATTCTTTGGGCAGTGTTTTAAATCATGTTGTGCTGCATCAGACGGTTATAGGCCTTGAAGCCAAGAAACAGATGGAAAAGGCCGGGCATTATCCCAATGTGGTGATAGCATGTTCCGGCGGCGGTAGCAATTTTGGTGGGCTTGCCATGCCCTTTGTGCATGATAAAATCATTGCAGGTAAAAAGACACGTATAGTAGCAGCTGAACCTGCAGCCTGTCCCAGCCTGACCAGGGGTAAGTTTACCTATGACTACGGCGATGTGGCCCATCTAACTCCTATGATGATGATGTATACTTTGGGCAGTGACTTTATGCCACCGGGGATACATGCGGGAGGGCTAAGATATCATGGTTCTTCGCCTATTCAGAGCCAACTGCTTAACGATGGATTAATTGAAGCCATAGCTTTTGAACAGCAAGATATCTTTGAAGCTGCAATGCTTTTTGCCCAAAGTGAAGGCATCGTGCCGGCACCGGAATCGGCCCATGCTATAAAAGCTGCGGTGGATGAAGCCATCCAGGCTAAGGAATCCGGCGAAAAAAGAACCATACTTTTTGGCTTAAGTGGTCATGGATACTTTGACATGGCTGCTTATGACAATTACCTTTCCGGACAAATGCAAAATTCCAGCCTGCCGGAAGACATTATCAATAAAGCGCTAGAGAAACTTCCTTGAAACAGTAGTAAAAATTGAGGACTGTTAAAATAAAACAATTTACAGGAGGGAAATGTGATGAAATTAAAGGATATGATTTTGACATCACTTTTGATAGCAATTGGTCTGGTACTTCACTATGTAGTGCCGCCCATCGTGGGAGGTATGAAACCGGACTTTCTTTTAGCCATGCTTTTTGTGGCCCTTTATGTTGACCACAGCCCCAAAAACGCTTTGGTGGCAGGGATACTGGCAGGTATATTTTCCGCTCTTACAACCGGTTTCCCCGGTGGACAGATTGCTAATATGTGTGACAAATTCGTTACGGCCTTTGTGGTTATGACCATGATAAAGGTGTTTTCTAACTTCAATTCAAACTTATCGGTGCTTATTACGGCTTTCGTAGGTACTGTAATAAGCGGCGTGGTTTTTCTGCAAACGGCACTTCTGGTTGTGGGAAACCTTCCGGTGGCCTTTCCCGTTCTCTTTACCACCGTTGTTATTCCCGCGGCATTGATCAACACAATTGCCACATTTATATGCTACAAAGTGGTGTTTTCCACAAGGAATATGGTTACACGCAATGTATGATTTGATTAAGGCCCTGCATGTGGGAATGCAGGGCCTTTAAGCTATTAAATGCAAAAATCTTTGTTATTGTCTTAAAATGTCGGATGTGATATTATTTTACATAGGGTAATCGGAACCGCATTTGCGGTTCCGATTACCTTTATCTATATTATAACATAGTTTATATAAAAGTAAACAAAATGTGGAATTTTATACACCTTTCATGGTTAGGCTTATCCTATTCCTTTCGGTATCCACCGAGAGCACCTTAACCTTTACTGTATCCCCTACACTTACTACATCAAAGGGTGAGCGCACAAAGCTTTCCGAAAGCTCTGAGATGTGGCAAAGGCCGTCCTGGTGGACTCCGATGTCGATAAAGGCTCCAAAGTCAGTGATGTTGCGGACAGTTCCCATTAAAGCCATACCAGGTTTTAAATCGGAAATTTCCAGCACATCGGTGCGGAAAATGGGGGCAGGCAGTTCTTCCCGTGGGTCCCGTCCGGGTTTTTTCAGTTCTGCCAGAATATCCCTTAAGGTGGGGATGCCAATATCAAGGGTGGAGGCCATTTCCTTTATTTCATTTTCGGTAAAGCTTTTAGTCTTGAGTTCCTCCAGGGTATATAGCTGTATTATTTTTTCAGCTATATCGTAGCTTTCCGGGTGGACGGCAGTGTTGTCCAGTACATTATCACTTTCCGGTACCCGGAGGAACCCTGCACATTGTTCGAAAGTCTTGGGACCCAATTTGGGTACTTTTAAAAATGTCTTCCTGGATGTAAATACGCTGTTTTCTTCCCGATATTTTACGATATTTGCAGCAGTGGAGGCGGTAATGCCACTAACGTATCCAAGAAGTGAGGGTGAGGCGGTATTTACATCTACACCTACACTGTTGACACAATCTTCCACTACACCGGCCAGCTTTTCCGAAAGCTTTTTCTGATTTACGTCATGTTGGTACTGGCCTACACCTAAGGCTTTTGGGTCGATTTTTACCAGCTCCGCCAAGGGGTCCTGAAGCCTGCGACCGATAGAGACGGCACCTCGGAAGGATACATCTAAGTCCGGGAATTCCTGAGTGCCTAGCTTTGACGCCGAGTAGACCGATGCTCCGGCTTCGCTGACTACTACGTAAGATATGGGTCTTTCGACTTCCTTTAAAATTTCCGCCAGGAATTTTTCACTTTCTCGGGAAGCTGTGCCGTTGCCAAGGGATATAACATTGACTTTATATTTTTCAATTAAGGAAAGGATAACCTTTCTGGACTCTTCAAACTTATTTTGTGGCGGGGTGGGGTAACAGACAGTATGTGCCAAGAGTTTCCCCGATTCATCGATGACCACGATTTTGCAGCCGGTGCGGTAAGCGGGGTCAAAGCCCAAGATTACCATGTCTTTTACCAGTGGCTGTAACAAAAGATGCTTTAAATTTTTAGAGAAGGTAGAGAGAGCCTGCTCTTCTGCTTCTTCTGTAAGCATATTCCGGATTTCTCTTTCGATAGACGGCCAAATCAAGCGTTTATAGGCATCATCCACAGCCTTTTCAATCAGCTCTGCTGTTGGGGAAGATTCTTTTATGTACTTGGCCTTGACCGTATCTGTAATATCGTCGTCAGGAACCTGAATCTTCACCTGTAGGAACTTTTCCCGTTCCCCCCGGTTTATGGCCAAAATCCGGTGGGAGACGATCTTTGCCACCGGTTCTTTGAAATCATAGTACATAAAGTAGGTGGACACTTCTTCAGTAAGTCCCTTGGTTTCAATAATACCTCTTTTATAAGTCATATCACGGATCACCTTTCGCACCTCGGCATCATCGGATACGATCTCGGCGATGATATCCAAGGCGCCGGCCAAAGCATCTTCAGGGCCTTCCACACCTTTTTCCGGATCTACAAAGGCGGCTGCATCTTTCTCATCAATGAAGACATCCTGTGCCAGGATTTTCTCCGACAGAGGTTCCAGGCCCCTTTCTCTGGCAATTGTGGCCCGGGTCCTGCGTTTAGGCCTGAAGGGTCGGTAAATATCCTCCACTTCCTGTAAGGTTGCGGCCGTATCAAGACTTTGCCGAATCTCCGGTGTAAGTTTCTCCATTTCTTCCAGGAGTTTTATCACCTCAGCCTTTCGGTCTTCAAGGTTTCGAAGATAGGACAGCCGTTCAGACAGGTCCCGAAGTTGTTCATCGGAGAGCCCCCCTGTTACTTCCTTCCGATAGCGGGCAATAAAAGGAACGGTGTTTCCTTCATCCAAAAGCCCCACGGTAGCCGTAACTTGTTTTTCTCCTATGTTTAATTCTTGCGCCAATATTTTTATAATTTTGTCCATATTATCCTCCTGCATAAATCTACTTTACATTATTATACTTGACATCTTTTATATATTTTATATTTATCATGTGTTTTCCTGCTTGAAAGGAGGAATTTGTCTTATTTAGTAGCCGAAAAGTCCCTGATGAAGTATAATTTACATGTCAGCAATGACAAAATAAGATATGCAACCACAGGTTGCAAAAGTTCAAGGATGGTTTGGTAGAGTGCGACTAGTTCTTTTACCAATTATATTTATTTTCGGGCGTTTTTTTAATTACTTTGTAGGTTCTTATAGAAGTGGAATGCCTTATTATGTAATATCGCTTTTATGTTTTTAAAAACCAAATCGTGAAAATAAGAACATAATCCTTATTTGTAACTTAGGTCTAAAATCTCCACTGCGGGAGTTAATTTATATATAAGGTCTTTTCTTTCCACAATTATCGTCATTTTATCATACAGTTGCCTATCCTGCTTTATAGCCGTCAGCAGCTTTTTGATGGGATTTACGGCCACAGGATGCCCGACTATTTTTAACATGGACAGGTCACCGGTTGTATCCCCGTAGGAATAACTTCCATCCAGATCTACTTCAAATCGATCCACCAATTGGCTGATAGCCTTTTGTTTATTCTCTGAATCCCACATTCGGACCACTTCTCCGGTGAAATTATTATTTTCATCTACAATGTACTGGGTGGCTTTATATGCTGTAACTTGATATTTATCAGCCATCTTCTCCACTAAAAAGTCGGGAGCACCAGATATAAAAAATATCATATGATCTTGCTCTTTATGCCATCGTATCCTGGATCGAGTATACCTGTAGACTTTATCCCAATTTATATTTATTACCTGGCTGGCAATAAACTCTATGTAGGCCTTATTTATTCCTTTAAGCTCCTTAACATAGACCTCTACTAATTCATCCATATAATCGTCAAAATCCCCGTAGCGTTTTTCCCATTCAGAGTAGGAATCCTTGAGATGACCATACCAAAGAGAAGGATCTATGACCTCATACTTAATCAGTTTTTTGAAATGCTCAATCATAAGGGAATTTCTAAAGAGCGTGCCGTCAATATCAAAGAATGCAGCTATGCTCCCCATAGACTTCACCTCCTAAAAATTATTCATTGAGGAGTTTGTTGACAAAGAATTTATTTCTTCTATATTATATCATTTCAACAGAAAAAGACACCAGCGAGAAGTTAAACTACAAAAATTATGCAAAACACAAACATTACAACGAGCTGAAGGCAAAATAAGGGTGGATAGTTAAAGAATCAGTTTTGCTGTATAATAGGGCTATGCCGAAGAAGTATATTACTATAAAGCGAATTTACCAAATAAAAGAGGCACCAAAACTACCCGAGAATTGATGGTTCTACATCAACCATTTCGATAGTTAGAGCAATCAATGAGGCTATGTATCAAAGTGATGAAAATGAAAATTTCCCCGAAACAGCATCAAGAACAGTACCGTCATATAAATTGCTAATAGACGTGAAGTGGATATGATAATTGTACCTTATGCTTCTTCCGACGTTCTGGTTCAAGCAGAGGACGCAGGTGTAAAACTTGAATTTTACCCAATTGCCGCAGAGGCGCTGGTATTCATAACCCCTAAAGAATATAAATCATATAAAAATGAACATAGTTTTGTCTATAAATGTATCGTAGTATCTTTTGTTGCGTATCTGTAATATTATGTGACATAGACCAGCAACCTTTAGTCAAGAAAAAAAAGTAAAAAAACCTTAAAAATTATTTACCATAAAAAAGAGGGAAAAGTAAAATCATTATAGAATATATCAAGCTAAGTTTTTGCTCTCAAGGCCACCAATTAACCGGGAATTGTAAACCCCGTGGTCCGATATGAGACAAGGGCAGCATTAGAATCAATTTAAAACTGAAATACAGGCAAATCGTCAGCTTTGTAGGAGAAACCGGTGGAGGCAAAACGACGGCTGCGCTGGCAACATTACGCCTTGTGCCGGACCCGTCGGGTGATGGTTATTATGAGGCAACTACTGTTGCTGGAAAAGTATTTCCTAAACATTTTGTTGCCTACTTCAACGTTTGATAGGAGAGTAAAACAAAGTAGAAAGGATTGGAGTGTTATAAATGGATTACAACAGAGTTTATAATTTTTCTGCCGGCCCCGCCATTATGCCCACCCCGGTGCTTGAAGAGGTTGCTAATGAAGTGTTAAACTACAGAGGAAGCGGTATGAGTGTTATGGAAATGTCACACCGCTCCGAGGTTTACCAAACTATCATCGACGAGGCCGAAGCGGATTTGCGTGAACTTATGAACATTCCTGATAATTATAAGGTATTGTTCATTCAGGGTGGTGCCACGTTACAGTTTGCGATGATTCCCATGAACCTTATGAAAAACGGTGTTGCCGACTATATCGTAACCGGTGCATGGTCAGAAAAAGCCTATTTGGAAGCTAAGAAATACGGAAAAGCTAACTTGCTTGCAACCAGTAAGGATAAAAACTACACATATATTCCAGATTGCTCGGATCTACTTGTCGATCCTAATGCCGACTATGTTTACATCTGCGAAAACGAAACAATACATGGCTCAACCTTCCAAAAGCTTCCAAACACCAAGGGGAAGATTTTGGTTGCAGACCAGTCGTCAATGTTTCTATCCAAACCTTGCAATGTCTCAGACTACGGCCTAATCTTTGGCGGGGTGCAAAAGAATGTTGGCCCGGCTGGTGTAGCAATTGTGATTCTCCGAGAGGATCTTATCCGCGAAGATTTGGACGAAAAAGTGCCTACCTATATGCGCTACGACATACACGCAAAGAGCGGTTCCTTGTACAATACGCCGAACTGTTGGAGCATATACGTTTGTGGAAAAGTTTTCAAACACCTTAAAAAAAGCGGCGGACTTTCCGCTATGCAGAAAAGGAATGAAGAAAAGGCTGCGATTATATATGATTTTCTCGACAATAGCAAAATGTTTCACGGCACGGTGGAAAAGGAATACCGCTCCTTGATGAATGTCACCTTTGTGACGGGAGATGAAGAACTTGATGCAAAAGTCGTTGCGGCAACCAAAGCGGCTGGTTTTGACAACCTGAAAGGGCATAGGAGCGCCGGCGGCTTACGTGCATCTATCTATAATGCTATGCCCAAGGAGGGCGTTGAGGCACTGGTTGCATTCCTTGAAAAATTCGAGAATGAGTATAAGGCATGACATAAATTTTTGGGAAATTCATGAGGCTGATTTAGCAGGGAATTTTAGACAGAGGAGGAAGTGAAATGAATTATCGAATCGAAGAAAAAGGGGCATTTCGCATTAGTTGGAATCAAGAAAAGAGTGCCTATAATTTTCGATGGAGTTAATCCGGAAATCGCCTCTATGTGGAAGAGTTTAAACCATGAAACCATTAATAAACTTAAAGAACTTAATAATGTTGAGCCCTTGGGACTTATTCAAGCATCTACTAACTTTTCTGAAGTGCAAATGGAAGAAAAGGGAGGACTCGACCATTATATAGATGTTGCAACAACTAAGGAATGTCCGGATAACATGGCACAACTTGAAGTTTCCGCTTCTACTTGGGCTGTATTTGAATCAGTAGGTCCATTTCCCGAAACACTTCAAGATATATGGGGACGCATTTATTCCGAGTGGTTTCCATCCTCAAACTTATGAACTATCAGAAGGTCCTGAAATCTTGTGGAACGAGAATATGGATGTAAATTCACCAACTTTTAAAAGCGAAATATGGATACCTGTTATGAAGAAGTAATAGTAAATTATGGGTATTAAGGGATTATTCATGCCGGTTATCGCCACTGCACAAACCGTATTGATTCAGGAGAATGTGGAAGCCGCCATGATGAGGCGAGTGTTTTCCCTAGTGCAAATCGTAACAGGCAGTGCTATGCCTATCGCCGTACTGTTTTTCGGCCCGCTGGCGGATATCGTATCCATAGGTTCGATTTTGTTGGTATCGGGTATATTGCTGGTGTTAGTTGGTGTTTTGTATCGGGTTACCAGTAAACTTGCCAGTGTAAATTGAGCCTATATCTAGAAAAGAATAAAAAAAGGGAGTATCGCAAAATTACTTAAAATAAGTTTGGATACTCCCTTTTACACAATTTCCCAAGGACGGGGGCTTAAATTATTTATATTTCTAGCCCCGTGAGTAATAGCTAAAATATAAACGGTATCTTTATCAGATTTATATATTATCCTGTAACTGCCGTAAATATCTCCCGAACATCTTCACTCTTTGCTTCAGCAACTTGTCTACCTAATCTGGGAAAGTTGCTTAACTTTTCTACCGCGGAAATGATTTTTTCTATCAAATCAATAGCATAATATTCGGATTCCAGAGCAATATAGTTCTTAATATTTTCTAAGCTAGAAACAGCAGATTTGGTCCATATTATTTTCATGATAGTAGCCTTTTTTTGACTTCCTCGTGTGTAACAATTTCACCATCTTCAATTTCTTTGATACCATTTTCGATTCTTTTCTTAACATAAAACT
>CAZFME010000092.1:6955-9113 GCA_964520055.1 uncultured Clostridia bacterium | reverse complement strand
TGCGCCTACAGTTTTGGTAGGACCTTTTCTCGTTCTGGCATTGGTCCTGGTCCTTTGCCCTCTGACCGGTAGTCCCCGGCGATGGCGAAGGCCTCTGTAGCTGCCTATTTCCGTAAGCCTCTTTATATTAAGAGCTACTTCTCTTCTAAGATCACCTTCGACCTTGTGATGTTTATCAATAAGTTCTCTGAGCTTTGTGATTTCCCGCTCGGTCAAATCTTTAACCCGAGTATCTGGATTTACGTTAGCTTCTTTTAGAATCTGCCTAGATTTGGAAACTCCAACACCATATATATATGTCAGTGCTACTTCTACACGTTTTTCCCTGGGCAAATCAACACCGGCGATTCTTGCCACTTGCTACACCTCCTTTTATTTAGCCCTGTTTTTGTTTGTGTTTTGGATTTTCACATATAACCATTACTCTACCCTTGCGCTTGATTATCTTGCATTTTTCGCAGATTTTCTTTACCGAGGGTCTTACCTTCATAAGATTTCCTCCTTTTGCCGTTTTCTACTTGAAGCGGTATTTGATGCGGCCTCGGGTAAGATCATAGGGAGATAACTCCACGGTAACACGATCGCCCGGCAAAATCCTTATATAGTTCATGCGGATTTTTCCGGAAACATGAGCTAAAATAACATGACCGTTTTTTAATTCTACCCGAAACATTGCGTTTGGAAGTGGTTCTAAAACGGTACCTTCAACTTCAATAACGTCTTCCTTAGACAAGGTCGCACACGCCTCCTTATATTCGGTTAGATTCCTGGCCGTCAAGGCTTTCATCTACCAGTTCTTTCAGGGTTTTTTTGATTTCCTCATTGTAAATTTTACGTTTGCTTTTAAGTTTCTCGGCTATAAAGTCTATTCTTTTATTTAATAAATATAAATGTTTGATTTTTTTCTTTTTGGGGTTTTCTACCCTGCGCAAATCCCCATCTACTACATAAACATAGTTTTCATCAATTATATCTATCACTACCATAAACCGCCCCTTGTCACGACCGGCGATAGACTTCGCCAGTTGTCCCAACATAAGTTGCGGCATATAAACACCTACCTAAATCATAGTCAATACTTCCGGCTCACCATCAGTTATAGCTATGGTATTTTCATAATGGGCCGAAAGACTGCCATCTTTTGTCACTACCGTCCACTGATTTTCCAATGTATATACTTCATAGCTCCCCACATTGACCATAGGTTCTATGGCCAAAGTCATCCCTGGTCTTAGCCTCGGTCCTTTTCCCGGTGGACCGAAGTTGGGTATCTGTGGGTCTTCATGCATATTTTGTCCAATGCCGTGACCTACATAATCCCTAACCACCGAAAAATTATGGCGCTCTACATAGTTTTGCACTGCATGGGATATATCAGAAAGTCGAAACTTTGGTTTTGCATAAGCAATACCTTTAAAAAAACTTTGCTCGGTAACTTCAATAAGTCGCATGGCGTCAGCTTTGACATTACCTACGGGAAAAGTTCGAGCTGCATCGCCGTTGTAGCCGTTAAATATAGCACCCACGTCTACACTAATAATATCACCATCTTTAAGGATTCTTAATCCAGGAATTCCATGTACTACCTCTTCATTTATCGAAGTGCAAATAGATGCCGGAAAACCCCGATAGCCTTTGAAGGTTGGAGTGGCTTTGCGGCTTAAAATAAATTCCTCAGCAATTTTATCAAGTTCCCCAGTGGTGATTCCAGGCTTTATATGCCTTTCAACTTCCTTTAGTGTAAGTGCTGTGATTTCACCGGCTCTTCGCATAAGTTCTATTTCCCGCTGTGATTTGATAATAATCATGACTTTACATCCTTTAGATGCCTTTTAATATCCTCAAAAACTTCATCTATCGACCTTGACCCATCTAGATTTACCAACAGTTGTTTGCATTCATAATAATCGATAAGTGGAGCGGTTGTTGTTTCATATACTTTTAATCGTTTTTTTACCGTATCCGTTTCATCATCTTTGCGAACAATAAGCTTGCCGTTACATTTGTCGCAAACCCCCGGATTTCTCGGTAGACTGAATTCTATGTGAAAGGTTGCACCACATTGCTTGCATGTTCGCCTGCCTGTAAACCTTTCAATAAGGTTCTTTTGATCGACTTGAATATTTAGAACAACATCTAGATTAATACCTTTTTGTTT
>CAZFME010000092.1:0-6945 GCA_964520055.1 uncultured Clostridia bacterium | reverse complement strand
TCATATATTTGGCTAGGCTTTCAGCTTGACTTATCGTTCTGGGGAAACCGTCCAGTAAAAATCCCGCTTTACAGTCATTCATATCCAGTCGTGATTCTACGATACCCTCCACAATTTTATCGGGCACCAGAAGGCCTTTGTCAAGGTACTCACCAGCCTTTTTGCCCAAAGGAGTATGCTCGGCCACAGCTTTCCTTAATATTTCTCCCGTAGAAATATGGCAAATCCCAAATTCATCGGCTATCTTCTTTGCTTGGGTACCTTTTCCGGCTCCCGGTGGTCCCAGCAAAATAATCCGCAATTTCAATCAACTCCTATTTTAGAAATCCCTGATAATGCCTCATAAGCATCTGGGCTTCAACGGCCTTCATGGTCTCTAAAGCCACACCGACGACGATTAAGAGTGCCGTGCCTCCAAAAGAAATGTTTATTCCTGATATAGCAGTCATAAAATAGGGCAGTAAAGCAATAGTTGCCAAGAATAATGCTCCGACCAGTGTTATCCTGTTCATTATACGATTGATATACTCAGCCGTCGGCCTACCAGGTCGCAGTCCTGGTATGAAGCCCCCGTATTTCTTCATATTATCCGCCACTTCTACCGGATTGAACGTAACTGCAGTGTAAAAATACGTAAAGAACACTATAAACAAAGCATATATTACTGCATACAACCATCCGCTGGGTTTTAAGAACTCGGCAATACTAGTCATTACTTTGCTATTGGGAAAGAATCCAGCCAAAGTACTGGGAAATAGCAAGATCGACATGGCGAATATTACCGGTATGACACCAGCTGCATTGACCTTAATAGGTATATGGGTCGATTGGCCGCCATATACTTTTCGGCCTACAATTCTCTTGGCGTATTGTACGGGCACACGTCGTTCGCCTTCCTGCATAGCGATAACTCCCACGATTACCGCCACTCCCAATACGGCAAATATTACCAACATAAAAATATTTATAGTTCCTACTTTCATTAAAGCATAAAGTTGATATACACTGGCGGGCAGTCGCGATACGATACCGGCAAAGATAAGGAGTGATATGCCGTTCCCTATACCTTTATCGGTAATCTGCTCACCCAGCCACATCAAAAATGCCGTACCTGCAGTGAGGCTTATTACTACCACGATATTGCTGAGAATGCCGGGTTTCATAGCACTTCTAAAGCCAATTGAAAGGCCTGTGGCTTGAATAAGACCCAGGATAACCGTACCGTAACGGGTGTACTGAGCAAGAATCTTGCGCCCTGCTTCCCCTTCCTTTGCAAGCTCTTCCCAGCGCGGTATGACTATAGTCAAGAGCTGTACAATAATGGAAGCATTGATATATGGTGTAATACTCATGGCGAAAACCGAAAACTGTTTGAATGCACCACCTGCAATTATATCAAAAAATCCTAGCAGAGCACCCTTTTCGATCATAGCCCGGACTGCATTGGGGTCCATGCGGGGTACCGGTACAAATGTCCCCACTCTAAAGAGTATTAACATCAAGGCAGTATATATAATTCGTTTTCTTAAATCCGGTATCTTCCAAGCATTTCTCAAGGCTTGCAACATATTATATCACCTCTGCCTTTCCACCGGCCGCCTCTATCTTGGTTTGCGCCGATTTTGAGAAAGCATTGGCCTTGACATCAACTTTAACATTTAGCTCACCTTTGCCCAGAATCTTAACTCCATCCTTGACTTTTTTGATGATGCCCTTTTCGATCAAGAGCTCTGGGGTTACTTTAGTATTTTCTTCAAAAGCATTTAAATTATCTATATTTACTATGGAAAATTCTTTTTTAAATATATTTGTAAAACCCCTTTTGGGAAGACGCCTGTAAAGAGGCATCTGACCGCCCTCAAATCCCGGACGGACTCCCCCACCGCTGCGTGATTTCTGACCTTTATGACCCCTGGTAGAAGTCTTGCCGCGACCTGAACCGATTCCCCTGCCTACTCTTTTAGGCCTTTTGGTAGAACCTTCAGCAGGAGAAAGATCATGCAATCTCATTGGTTACACCTCCTCTTTAGTTAACTATCCAAGTATTTCTTCCACAGTCTTTCCACGAAGCCTTGCTACTTCTTCAGCTCTTTTCAATTGTTTCAAAGCTACTACCGTTGCATTTACCATGTTTCTGGCATTGGCGGATCCTAAAGATTTGCTTACTATATCTGTAATCCCTGCCAGTTCTACAACTGCTCTAACTGGCCCACCGGCGATAACTCCGGTCCCTTCGGGAGCGGGTTTTAACAATACTTTGCCGGCTCCAAAAATTCCAAGACTTTCATGTGGAATAGTTCCATTTAGCATCGGAACATCTATTAAGCTCTTTTTGGCATCTTCAATGCCTTTGCGAATGGCTTCAGGTATTTCCTGAGCTTTTCCGGTGCCAACACCCACCTTGCCTTTTTTGTTCCCAACTACCACCAGAACGGCAAAGCGGAAGTTTTTACCTCCCTTGACGACCTTGGCCACTCGGTTTATTGAGACAATCTTTTCTACATATTCACTTTCTTCTACATTCCTATTCCTATTCCTATTCCTATGTTGCAAAATCCTACCTCCCTTCTAAAAATCTAATCCGGCTTCACGGGCAGCATCGGCTAGAGCTTTTATCCGCCCGTGGTATATATAACCGCTCCGGTCAAAGGTCACAGCCTTTATACCCTTTTCCAAAGCCTTCTTTGCAATCAGGTCGCCGACCAATTTGGCTGACTCTGTATTCACACCGGTTACACTATCTTTTATAGTAGGGTCAAGTGTCGATGCCGCCGCTAATGTGTGTCCATCTTCGTCATTGATAATCTGCGCATATACATGTCTTTGACTTTTATAGACACATAGCCGAGGTCTGTCACCGGTGCCGAAAGTTTTTTTGCGAACCCGAAGCTGTCTTCTTTTCCGGGCAATATTGCGCGATTCCTTTTTTAACATGCCCATCCCTCCCTATAGCTTATTTTACTCCGGTCTTGCCTTCTTTGCGCCGTACAACTTCGTTTTCATATCGGATACCTTTGCCCTTATAGGGCTCCGGTTCTCTAACCGCTCTAATATTTGCCGCAATTTGACCTACCAAATCTTTGTCAATACCCTTTACTAAAATCCTATTGGTAGCCGGCACTTCAAACTCAACACCCTGGGGGGGAGCAAATTCTATGGGATGAGAGTACCCCACGGTTAAGACTAGCTTGTTGCCTTGCTTTGCCGCTCTGTAACCTACACCTTCAAGCACAAGCTTCTTTTCGAAACCTCCCACAACTCCTGCTACCATATTGTTTATAAGTGAACGGGTTAAACCATGTAAAGCTTTGTGACTTTTGTCCTCCGACGACCGTTCTACGATTATCTCGGAATTCTCGGCTTTGATTACCATATCTTTATGGAATTCTCGGCTTATGCTGCCTTTGGGGCCTTTGACCATAACTTGGTTCCCCTCAACAGTCACTTCAACGCCCTGTGGGATTTTAACCGGCATTTTGCCAATTCTGGACATATCTTCACCTCCTAGTCTTATCTACCATACGTAGCAGATTACCTCACCGCCGATTTGCTCTCTGCGTGCCTCTTTATCGGTTATAATTCCTTTGGATGTGGAAAGAATCACTGTCCCCAGGCCACCCATAACCTTAGGGATTTCATTTTTATTTGCATATATTCTAAGGCCGGGTTTTGATATCCGTTTTATACCTGTAATTACCTTCTGTTTGTTGGGACCGTACTTGAGGTAAACTTTTATAACTCCCTGCTTCCCATCATCGACAATCTCAAAATCTCTGATATACCCCTCATCCTTCAAGACTTTAGCAATAGATTTTTTCATGTTGGAGCATGGAATTTCTACTTCGGGATGTCCCACATCATTAGCATTTCGGATGCGGGTTAGCATATCTGCGATAACATCGGTCATAGCCAATGAAACTACCTCCCTTCATTCTGACTTCTACTCACCAGCTGGCTTTTCTAACTCCGGGTATCTCACCGCGATGGGCAAGTTCTCTAAAACATATACGACATATACCAAACTTGCGTAAATACCCACGAGGCCTGCCGCATATCTTACACCGGTTGTACTCGCGTGTTGAAAATTTCGCAGCTCGCTTTTGGCTAGCAATTAATGACTTTCTGGCCAAGCCTTTCCCTCCTTCCTTTTATGCAAAAGGCATACCGAGGTTTTTTAAGAGTTCCCGAGCCTCTTCATCGGTTTTTGCCGTGGTAACAATAGTTATGTCCATACCTCTGACACGATCTATTTTATCATAATCTATCTCCGGAAAAATAAGCTGTTCTTTAATTCCCAAAGTATAATTTCCTCTACCGTCAAATGCATCGGGAGATACCCCCCTGAAGTCCCTGACTCTCGGAAGGTTTACATTGAAGAGCTTATCTAGGAAATCATACATCCTGTGTGCCCGAAGAGTGACTTTGGCTCCTACTGGCATGCCTTCACGCAGCTTAAAGGCTGCAATGGATTTACGTGCTTTTGTGACAACAGGCCTTTGCCCTGTAATTTGCGCCATATCACCAGTGGCTGCTTCGATGGCCTTGGGGTTTTCCCGAGCATCATTGATACCCATATTGACAACAACTTTTTCTATTCGGGGCACTTCCATGACACTTTTATAATTAAACCTTTGCATCAAAGCAGGTACAACTTCGTTTAAATATTTATCTTTTAATCTGGACATAAAGCTACCTCCCTTCCTGTCTATCTATCCAAAACCTCTTCGCATTTCTTACATATACGAACCTTTGACCCGTCCGCAAGCACTTTATGACCCACCCGGGTAGGTTTATTGCATTTACTGCAAATCACCATTAGTTTAGAGGTGTAAATGGGTGATTCTATCTGCATAATCCCACCTTGTGGCATATGAGCCGTAGGTCTTTGATGTTTAGTGGCCATATTAACGCCTTCCACTATGGCCTGCTTTTTCCGGGGGAATACTTTTATAATCTTGCCTTTCTTGCCCTTGCTTTTTCCCGAAAGAACGCAAACTGTATCTCCTTTTTTTATGTGGACCTTTTCCAAGAAACACACCTCCTCATATGAAACTTCTTGTTTTCCGATTGGGAAAACCAATAGGATTACAGCACTTCCGGAGCTAAAGATATAATCTTCATATAGTCCTTTTCCCGAAGTTCCCTAGCTACAGGACCGAATATACGCGTCCCACGGGGGTTTTTATCTTCACTTATAATAACGGCGGCATTTTCATCAAATCTAATATATGAACCGTCCCGACGTTGTAAGCCTTTCTTTGTTCTAACGATAACGGCCTTGATGATTTCTCCCTTTTTGACAACGCCGTCGGGCGTTGCACTCTTAACCGAGGCTACAATAGTATCACCGATGTTGGCAAATCTTCGCCCCGAACCGCCCAAAACCTTAATGCACATCAATTCCTTGGCGCCGGTGTTATCAGCTACATTGAGTCTTGTTTGAACTTGTATCATGCAAAAAACCTCCCTTCTTTACTGGGCTTTCCGTATAATCTTAACCAGCCTCCAGCGCTTGTCACGGCTAAGGGGTCTTGTTTCCATAATAGTCACAATATCGCCAACTTTACACTCATTGTTTTCATCATGGGCTTTAAACTTCTTGGTCCTTTTTATGGTCTTACCATAAAGAGGGTGTCTCATCAATCTTTCCACAGCAACTGTTATGGTCTTATCCATTTTATCGCTGACAACTACACCCGTGCGGACCTTTCTTTGATTCTTTCGTTCGGCCATACATATCCCTCCTTCTCATATCACTTTTGGCTGCCAAGCTTTGACTTTGCATTTTGACGTTCCGTGAGGACTGTTTTTATACGAGCTATGGTTTTTCTGACTTCACGAATCCTCATGGGGTTATCAAGCTGGCCAGTGGCTGCCTGAAACCGGAGGTTAAACAGTTCGCCCTTCAGGTCCTTTTCTTGCTGCAACAATTCTTGATCAGAGAGGTCACGAATCTGCTTAAGCTTCATTTAAATCACCGCCCAATTCTAAGCGTTTTACTATCTTCGTTTTTATAGGCAACTTATGTGAGGCAAGAGTCATAGCCTCCTTCGCCACTTCTCCGGAGACCCCGGCTAGCTCAAACATGATACGGCCAGGTTTTACTACCGCCACCCACATTTCTGGGGAACCTTTACCGCTTCCCATGCGGGTTTCGGCGGGTTTTTTGGTCACCGGCTTATCAGGAAATATTTTTATCCAAACTTTGCCGCCCCTTTTGATATACCTTGTCATGGCCACACGGGCGGCTTCTATTTGCTGGCTGGTAATCCATGCGGATTCCAAAGCTTGCAGACCGTATTCACCATAGGTAACTTGGTTACCTTTATTAGCTTTGCCCTTCATCATTCCACGCTGCTGTTTTCTAAACTTGACCCGCTTCGGCATCAACATTGTCTATTTCTCCCCCTTCCTCGGGATTTTGCTTTTGTTTTATCGGAAGGACTTCACCTTTATATATCCATACCTTAACACCGATTCTGCCATAAGTAGTATAGGCTTCCGCAAATCCGTAATCAATATCGGCCCTTAGAGTTTGCAGTGGAATAGTTCCTTCATGGTACATCTCAGACCGGGCGATTTCAGCACCGCCGAGCCTACCACTGACCATGGTCTTTATTCCCTTGGCCCCGGACCTTAAAGCTCGGGATATTGACTGTTTCATGGCTCTGCGGAAAGAAATCCGTCGCTCCAACTGTGAAGCAATGTTTTCCGCCGCAAGCTGAGCATCTATATCGGGATTTTTAACTTCTATGACATTTATTGAAACCTTCTTGTCAGTCATTTTCTCCAGTTCGGTTTTCAATTCGTCTACACCGCTGCCGCCTCTTCCGATGACCATTCCCGGTTTTGCGGTATTAATTGTTATTCTGATGCGATTTGCAGCTCGCTCTATTTCAATTCTGGAAATACCGGATGTAAACAGTTTTTTCTTGATATGTTTCC
>CAZFME010000091.1:0-9356 GCA_964520055.1 uncultured Clostridia bacterium | reverse complement strand
TTTACCGATACAATATTTTTATCGGCTGTAGCTACACCAATAACGGGGATAATGGCAATGATCATAGCTTTTTTAGTTCAGCGGAAGAAATTTATCGGTCGGGGCTTTATAGAGTTTACATCACTTTTAGCTATGGCTGTACCCGGGACGGTACTGGGTATAGGGTATATATTGGCTTATAATACTAAGCCATTGCTTTTGACCGGAACTGCAACGATTATAATTATAGCCTTTATTATGAGAAGCTTACCTGTTGGGGTAAGGTCAGGTGTTGCGTCACTTGCGCAGATCGATCCTTCCATTGAAGAGGCGGCTCAAGACCTGGGTGCAAATACCTTTCAAGTTTTTAATTCCATTACCTTACCACTTATTCGACCGGCATTTTTCAGTGGCCTTGTTTACTCATTTGTGCGCAGTATGACAGCGGTAAGTGCGGTCATTTTCCTCATATCAGCCAGGCACAATTTGCTTACTACACAGATTATGGCTCAAGCCGATGCAGGAAGGTTTGGAGTGGCATGTGCTTATTCTACAATATTGATTTTCATCGTTTATGTGGCAGTTTATATAATGAATCATATACTTTCAAAAATGCAAGTCAGTAGCCAAGAACTTATGTAAAAATCGGAGGTTGCTATGAAAAGCAAAGGTGTATATATACAAGAATTAACTAAAATATTCATAGATCCAAAAGGCCATCAAATAAAGGCCGTGGATGATATATCAGTAAATATAAAACCCGGGGAATTTGTTACCCTTTTGGGACCTTCTGGTTGTGGAAAAACTACAACTCTTAGGATGATAGCCGGCTTTGAAGTTCCTACATCGGGAAATATATACTTGGGGGACAAAAAGATAAACGACTTACCACCGAACAAAAGAGATACGGCTATGGTGTTTCAAAGCTATGCTCTTTTCCCTCATTACAACGTATTTGATAATATCGCTTACGGTTTGAAGATAAAAAAACTTTCCCCTCAAGAGATAAGGAAAAAGGTCTTAAATATCCTGGAAACTATAGGATTACAGGGGATGGAAAATCGCTTTCCTAATCAACTGTCAGGAGGTCAGCAGCAGCGCATTGCTTTAGCCCGAGCTTTAATAATGGAGCCGGGGGTTCTGCTTTTTGATGAACCTTTATCCAATTTGGATGCCAAACTTCGGGTTTATATGCGAAGTGAAATCAGAAGGATTCAGCGCGAGTTTGGGATAACTGCAATATATGTTACCCATGATCAATCTGAAGCAATGAGTCTTTCCGATAAAATAATAATTATGAATGAAGGGGTAATCGAGCAGGTGGGAACACCTTTGGAAATATATTATTCACCTAAGACCGAATTTGTGGCGGATTTTATAGGGACAGCTAATTTTTTAGAAGCCAAAATCGTCTCCAAAAGATCCGATAAAGCCACGATACTTCTTCAAGATAAAGAAATTGAGGTATCATACTCCGGTGATAAAAGGCCGAAAGAAAAATGTAAAGTTATTATAAGACCTGAAACCGTAAAAATTTGCAAAACAGGTCAATTTAAAGGCACAGTTGAATCTTCTACCTTCATGGGTTCCTATCAGGACTATATAGTTAAATGTGGGGATGATACTATTCAAATACATGATGTGAATCCTAAAGTCAAGACAGTATTTTGTGAAGGTGAAAATGTTGGGATTGAGCTTTTGCCGGAAAATATTCACATAATCTAGTCTATACTGACTTATAAGGGATCGGGGGCAATTTTTTCGATCCCTTTAAATATTTTACATCACAATAATAAGCAGGAATAAGTACCCAAACAACGAATTTATAAAGAGGGGAGAGAGGCTATGATTTCAAAAATAAAAAAGTCCTTTGGAGGAAAATTATTCATATTTTTCTTAATCATCGGTATACAACCTCTCTTATTTATGACCGCAGCAGCATATATAAATACCAATCAAATGATAAGTGAAAAGATCAATTCATCGATTTATGAAAATGTAAAAATCGTAGGGAATTTATTAGATTCATCTCTGGAAACTTTTTTAAATATGGCAAGGTTTATATCTCACAGTGATGATGTGAAAACCCTATTAAACAAAGAATGGTCAGACGGGTTTGACAGCAGGTTTATCGATGTTCAAAAAGTATATAAACTCACAAATCTTTTAACTGTTGCTCACAAAAATGAGGTTCCGGTATATATCGTAGGCGTTAAAAAGTATAATCGGTTCAGCACTACAGACCATCTTCCGCCGATATATGCCACTTTAAAAGGTGAGATATTCAACCAAATCGATATGGCAGCTAAAAATGAAACAATATATACCCAAAGACGCTTTGATGCTAGTAAGAGTAAAGATATAGTTCTGACTTTGGGTCGAAAGATTTGTGATGATGCTTCCGATGAGATTTTAGGGTATGTGATCCTAGATATATATGATGAATATTTTGATAAAGTATTAGATAATGTAAAAGTTTTTGAAGGCAATAATGTCTACGTCTTAGATAAAAATGGAGTTATTATTACAGATAAACAAAATAAAAATATGACAGGCTTTAAGTTTTACGATGAATATTATAATATGGTCATGAATAACGAGGAAGGTAAGTTTTCGTGCAATATCCAGAATATCGATTGTATGGCTTTTTTCACTACCCTTCCAAATACGGGATTTAAAATGGTCGAAATAATTCCATCAAAGATATTATATGGTGATAAAAGAGTGATAATAAAATCTTTTATAATAATAGCGTTAATTTTTTCTTTGATTTCTATTGGAGCTTCCCTTTTTTTATCCAAAAACCTATCTCGACCTATAAATTATCTATCAGGTTTAATGAAAAAGGTGGAGAAGGGTGATATGGATGTAAAGTTTGACTTAAAAAGAGACGATGAAATCGGTCTTTTAGGAGATAGTTTCAATAAGATGATGAAGAAAACTAAATATCTCATAAATAAGGTTTATATAAAACAATACCTTCTGAAAGAAGCGGAGTTTAAGGAGTTAAAATCTCAAGCAAATCCTCACTTTATCTACAATACATTAGAATCAATAAATTGTATGGCAAGGCTAAAAGATTATGAAGGTATAACTGACATGGTTACGGCTTTAGGCAAGTTTTTGCGCTATAGTTTAAACAAAGACAGTGACATGGTTACGATTAAAGAAGATATAGAACAAGTAAAAAACTACTTAACTATACAGCAAATCCGCTTTGGAGATAAAATCAAGATAAATTTTGATGTTGATGAAAGATTATATGATAAAAAAATACTTAAATTTTTAATACAGCCACTAGTGGAAAACGCTATAATTCATGGGTTAGAACCGAAGATTGGCAAGGGGTTTATAAATATTAAGGGATATATTAAGGATGATTTGATTGTCTTTGATATTGAAGATGATGGAGTCGGTTTTGGAAGAAGCCCAAAACCCGGTTTTGGTTTAGGTATGAAAAATGTTGATAAACTGGTAAAAATCCATTATGGAAAGGAATATGGCTTATCAATTCCTGAAAACCTCGATATAACCTGTGTTAGGCTTACCATACCCAACGAGGAGTGATAAAATGAGCAAATTTAAGGTAATGGTAGTTGATGATGAACGACTGGCTAGGGAAAGTTTAAAAATTATCGTAGATTGGGAAAAGCACGGTTGTTATATAATCGGAGAAGCTGCAAATGCCATTGAAGCTATTGAAAAAGCAAAAAAGCTTAGGCCTGATATCATAGTGACTGATATAAAAATGCCCGGTATGGATGGCCTTGATATGATAGAAAATATAATGACATTTAATCCGTGCAACTTCATAGTTGTAACAGGATATGATGATTTTGAGTATGCTAAAAGAGCTGTAAAAATACGGGCAATGGATTTTATTTTAAAGCCCATTGATACAAAAGAATTTGAAAATGCAGTGCAAAAGGTGGTTTCGGAAAGCCGTAAAATAATAGAGAGTGAAGCTATTGCCACAGAGAAGTTACTGTTAGATATACTTAGGGGTAGAAAATCACCGGATGTTCTCAAAGATAAAGAAAACTTTTATGATATGCAGCTTGGCAATTTATGTATCGTCCTTATTCAGAACGATAATTTTGAAGAACCATCACTTTACAGACAAATTTCCACTCTTTATAATCAAAATCAGATGATAGTGAAAAATATTAAGGAAATATTGGGGGACAAATTCCACTTGGTAGAATGCCATGACGACCGGTTTGTAGTTATTGTTATCGATGAAACCTTGATGTTTCATCAGCTGCATAAAATGCTGAAAAAACTACAACAGGAAGTTAAAAAATGTGCTAAAACTACTTTAAGTATCGGTATATCCAAAGAAAACAATATAGATAATATTAAAACCGCATATGACCAATCAAAAATAGCTTTACAAAACCGCCTTTATGCCGGAAAGGGAAGCATTACCTTTTTTAAAAATATTGAAAACAAAGGGAACACGGATATAAAATTTAAAGACACTATAAAAAACGAACTTGTTTTTATGTTAAAAGCAAGAGATAGTAAGCGACTGGATAAGTTCTTGGAAAATCTTTATTTAAACATACTAAAAAATAAAAAAACTAACATATACCTGATAAAACAGATGAGCCTAGAGATGATCGGTGCTGCTATAGATATTCTTAAAACATATAATATTGATACAAAAGAAGTGCTCGGGCAAGACTTTATTCCCTATAAAACAATGCGGAGTTTAAATACCATCGATGAAATCTACATTTTCATGCGCGATATATTGATGACAGTTATCATGGCTATTAGAGAATCTGTTGTAGATATCAGTGAATCAGGGATAAAAGAAGCTTTGGATTATATAAATCAAAATTATGCGGAAAATATCACATTACATGATGTGGCAAACCATGTCCATCATAATGAAAGCTATCTAAGCAGAAAGCTGAAAAAAGCTTTAGGAATGAGCTTTGTGCAATATCTTACAAAACTTCGGATGGAAAGAGCGATAGAATTATTAAAAGATCCCAATATATTAATTCAAGAAGTAGCGCAACAATTAGGTTATAGTGATTATCGTTATTTTTCCTCTATCTTTAGAAAACACACGGGTTATTCACCCAGAGAATTCTCAAAAAGGTAACAAAAGGCACCTAACAGGGGAGAACGACTAAAGTTTTGTGTAAATAGTTATAATTACCAATGAACAGGAGATGACCATTATAAATAAAACTACCAGCAAGATCTAATTCTATACCCAAATTAAAATTCTTCCAGAAAGTACTTCTATCCATAAGGCCCTCCTGCTAAATTAGTATTAAATGACATCTAACGTCCCCGGGTTTTGCGAACTTGTCGGTTGGTACAACTTATGCCCAATAAGCTTATAAAGGCATGATAACCGTCAAGTTAGAAAGAAGGCGGTAGCCGAAGCCGCAAATCCTCGTTGTTATGTGATATCCCCACCTTCTTCCTGAGTATCTTCAAAAAGCTCTTCAAGACTTCTTCTTGCTTCTTTGCCTTTATCATCTTTCCATAAAAAATTAATAAATTGCTCTTTATCAAACCATAAAAAAAGATCTACTTGACTTATATCTTCTACAGTTCGATGACCCACTTTATGGATCTTTATATATTTCCCATTGTCTAATAGCGCATATCCTGTCAGTGAAATAAACAAATCGTGAATATTTTTAAGTGTATTTCGGTTTACTACTGCCATAACATTAGTTTTCTCATGATTAGGATTAATACTATTAAACTGTTTAACAGCTGTATGCAAATGTCTTGATATTGCATTATAGGTTGAGTCTTTTATCAAACCTTCAAAATCATCATATTCTAAGGTCTTTTCCTCACAATAAAAAACTAATTTTCCTTCTTTGTAAACTTCAACGTCCCAAGGATTTAAGAAGTTCATGAACCTTATCCAGACTTGGCTTAGGTTCATGAATTTAGGTACAGCGTAACAGAACCTTAAACCCCTTCCTCTTTCCAGGAGATAGGTGGCAAATAATAACTTTAGGGAATAGAGCGATACTTTTTTCGTTCTCCGCTATTTATTTCGATATAAAATACGGAATTCCTTCAATTTTGAGTAAAATTGTTCGATTTCCTTGCTATAAATGATGGTCAGCTCCAGCTATGTTCTTTGATAAACTTGACGAATCATATCAACTATTACAGGGCAAAATAGTTTATATGAGATTATACGGAAATGGAGGAATTAACATCAAACAAATATTTCAACCAATTAAAATAGGAAAGGTAGAAATAAAGAACAGAATAGCGATGGCTCCTATGGCAAACTTAGGCCTTATTGACAAAGAAGGAACCTTTACAAGGCGTGTTATTGATTATTATGTAGAAAGGGCAAAAGGAGGCACCGGACTTATTATCACCGGTGCTGTTAAGGTTGAAAATGAAATTGAAAAACTAAAAATGCCCAGTTTCCCATGCATAACCTTAAACCCTATCCAGTTTATCGCAACTGCTTCCGAACTTACCGAACATGTACATGCATTTGGCTCGAAAATATTCATACAAGTAACGTTTGGCCTAGGAAGAAGTGCAGCCCCTGCTTTCCTAGAAGGTCCTCCTGTAGCACCATCCGCAATTCCAAACTACTGGGATCCTACCGTAACCTGTAGAGAGCTTACAACACAAGAAGTTGAAACCATGGTAAAAAGATGCGGAGAAGCCGCACATATTGCCCGTGAAGCCGGGTTTGACGGTATGGAAATTCATGCAATGCATGAAGGTTACCTTCTGGACCAGTTCACAATTGCCTTATTCAATAGAAGGACAGATAAATACGGTGGTGACCTTAAAGGAAGACTGACTCTCCCAATAGAAATAGTAAGTGAGATCAAGAAATATGCGGGCAAGGATTTTCCTGTGGGACTCAGATATAGCATAAAGAGCTATATAAAAGACTGGAGACAGGGAGGTCTTCCTGATGAAGACTTTAAAGAAATGGGCCGTGATCTTGACGAAGGCCTTCAAGCCGCAAAAATAATTGAACAAGCCGGATATGACTTTCTTGATGCCGACAACGGCACCTATGATGCATGGTATTGGGCACACCCACCTGTCTATATGGAACATGGCTGCTACCTCCCGTTTACTGACAAGCTCAAAAAAACAGTCAATATCCCTATCATAGTTGCAGGGAGAATGGAGCTACCTGAATTAGCCGAAAAAGCACTTTCCGAAGGTAGCCTTGACATGGTCGGAATCGGAAGAGGACTGCTTACAGATCCAGAATGGCCTAAAAAAGTATATAATAATGAGCCGGAGAAAATACGTCCATGCATTGGATGCCATGATGGATGCCTTGGTAGAATGTTTTTAGGAAAACCCGAATCCTGCACAGTAAATCCTGCTGTAGGAAGAGAAAAAGAATATGCTATAGAACCTGCACATACTCGTAAAAAGATAATGATAATAGGTGGAGGAGTTGCAGGTATGGAGGCTGCCCGAGTGGCAAAGCTTAGGGGACATCAAGTCACACTTTATGAAAAGACAGATAAACTGGGAGGCCACCTTATAGAAGCATGTGTTCCAGATTTCAAAGATGATGATAAAAGGCTGCTCAAATGGTATGAAAATGAAATGAAAATCTTAAATATAACTGTAAAACTTAATACAGAAGTTACCCTAGATATGGTGAAGAGCGAGAATCCCGATACTGTTATCATTGCCACCGGTTCAAATCCCGTTACACCCGATATACCTGGTATAAATCTGGGTAATGTAGTAGGTGCAGGCGAGTTACTCCTCGGGAAAAAGACAGTAGGGGATTCTGTTGCAGTTATTGGCGGGGGACTTGTTGGATGTGAAACGGCCCTATGGCTTGCAAAGCAGCACAAAAAAGTAACAATAATAGAAGCCCTAGAAAATCTTATGTCTGCCGGAAGACCTGTTCCCCATCCAAATAAAATAATGCTTATAGACTTGCTGAAATTTCATAAAGTCGATGTAGTTACAGATACATGCCTCTTAGAAATAAAAGAAGACAGCATTGTAACCATGAACAAGGATTTTGGAAAAAAGACAATGAACGTAGATTCAGTCGTAATCGCCGTAGGTTACAAGCCAAACAATAACTTATATAACTCCCTTATTAAAGAAATGTTTGAAGTTTATCCTATAGGAGACTCAAGAGAAGCTGCAAACTATATGAATGCAATATGGGACGCATATGATGTAGCAAGAAACATCTGACAACCGGTCCCCCCTATTGCTTTTTCCCATTATAAAACATACAATATTCATTATAGACATTGTCAAAATATATAAACTTGGGAGTTATGCAAATGAATTGGTTAAGAAGATTTATGATGGGAAGGTATGGTGGGGACCAGCTCTCTATGGCATTACTTATATTATCAATTATATTAACCTTGATAGCTAGATTAGCCAATATTCCAATATTAGCACTTATAGGTTATATCCCCTTGGGGCTATGTATTTATAGAATGTTTTCAAAAGATATTTCCAAGCGCAGCATGGAAAACTATAAATTTGCCATACTTATGAGCCCTATTTATACAAAATTTAAGAAAGCCCAACACCGCTTTATAGATGCAAAAACCCACAAATATTTTAAATGCCCAAACTGCAAAGCAAAATTGCGAGTACCAAAGAACAAGGGAAAAATAAGGATCACATGTCCTAAATGTAAAACCGGATTTATAAGAAAAACATAAAAGTGAATAAAAGGGGCATTAGCCCTTACTTACTGTATCTTCATCTATGTTGTCTATAATTTCTCCTTTAGTCTTAAATCAGCTAATGTATTTTTTAACATCTTCCAAACTTTCATATTCCAAGATATCCTCAATTATGATTTCTAAAGTTACGATGTCTAATTTGGATATTCTTGTCTTAAATTCCGCTGGTAAAGTTCCAAATTTTCTAGTTAATAATTTTATCGTAGCCTTTACCAGGGCTTCTTCTCTTCCTTTCTCAATTCCTGTCTCTATTCCTTCTGCTCTTCCTTCTGCTCTAAGCTTTTCAGCTAAAGTCATAACAACCTCACTCCCTTCTGGATAGGTATTTTCAATTTTATCGATTATTTTATTTATGTCTTTTGTAGTCAAGTCAGCTCTTCTGAATATGTATCCAAATCTTTTACATCTTTTATGTCGAAAATATCCTCCGCTATCTTGGCTATAACTTCTTCCGTTGACTGAAAAAGTTTTTCCTCATAATACCTAGGTAAAGCATTAAGCTTCTTTTTGAGTAAGCTTGTTAAAATTTCAATTTTCCCTTGGCCCTTGCCTTTCTCCATACCTTTTTCCATACCCTTTATTTCCGCATATTTTATCCTGGGGGGGTGGCATGGGGGTGGCATGGTCGAGTAGACAGGCGCCTCGCGGCGCCTTGCCCCTCACAGAACC
>CAZFME010000090.1:0-9460 GCA_964520055.1 uncultured Clostridia bacterium | reverse complement strand
TGGTAAAATATCGTGGGAGCATTAAATCCTGGAAGGAGGAGAATTTTTGAACAACTTTTTCCGAAGCATTAGCTTTTATCTACTGATAATCATTCTGGTCCTATCGTTGGTTCAATGGTATTCCAACCAGGAAACAGCTCAGGTAAGGATAGGATACTCGGAATTGATCCAACTCATAGATAAAAACCAGGTTGCAAAAATAAAAATAGTTGAAAACAGTATTAATGGCACCTTAAGGGATGGGCGAAATTTTATAAGCTATGTACCGGATTTGACTACTTTTATGGAGAAGATAGATCAACCTGCCAGAAAAGGAGAATTAATTGTCGAATCAGAGCCTAAACCTACTACTCCATGGTGGACACAAATTCTGTCACCGATTTTGTTGATGGTATTTGTCATTGGTGCCTGGTACTTTTTTATGCAGCAAAGCCAGGGTGGCGGAGGCCGCGTTATGTCCTTTGGTAAGAGCAAGGCAAAACTTCATACTGAAGATAAAAGACGAGTGACTTTTAGAGACGTGGCAGGAGTTGACGAAGCAAAAGAAGAACTGGAAGAGGTAGTGGAATTTCTAAAACACCCAAAGAAATTCATAGAAATCGGAGCACGGATTCCTAAAGGTGTTTTACTCATAGGCCCTCCGGGTACCGGAAAAACACTGCTGGCAAGGGCTGTAGCCGGGGAAGCCGGAGTTCCATTCTTTAGCATAAGCGGTTCAGATTTTGTGGAGATGTTTGTAGGTGTCGGTGCTGCCAGAGTTAGAGATCTATTTGAACAGGCCAAGAAAAATTCACCTTGTATTGTGTTTATAGATGAAATAGACGCTGTTGGCCGTCAGCGAGGTGCAGGGCTTGGCGGTGGCCATGATGAAAGGGAACAAACCTTAAATCAGTTATTGGTTGAGATGGATGGTTTTGGTATCAATGAAGGTATCATTATCCTGGCAGCCACTAACCGACCGGATATTTTAGACCCCGCACTGCTCAGGCCTGGTAGATTTGATCGAGAAGTAGTAGTTGACCGTCCCGACGTAAAGGGGAGGGAAGAAATACTTAAAGTCCATGCTAGAAATAAACCATTGGGCGAATGTGTAGAACTTTCGGTACTTGCTCGCAGAACACCAGGATTTACCGGTGCAGATCTGGAAAATCTCATGAATGAAGCGGCGCTTCTTTCAGCTCGCCGCGATAAAAAGAGGATAGAGATGCCAGAACTGGAGGAAGCAATAACTAGGGTAATCGCTGGACCAGAAAAGAAGAGTCGGGTCATGACCGAGCGGGAGCGCCGTTTGGTGGCTTATCATGAAGCGGGGCATGCGGTAGTTGCTCAGCTGTTGCCTACGGTGGATCCGGTTCATGAGGTGTCTATCGTACCTCGAGGCAGAGCTGGGGGATATACCATGATTTTACCCAAAGAGGATCGTTTTTTCATGGGTAAAAGTGAGTTGATGGACCAAGTAACCCACTTGCTGGGAGGTAGGGTATCAGAAGAGCTGGTATTAAATGAAATAAGCACCGGTGCCCAAAATGATCTGGAGCGTGCAACTCAAATAGCCCGAAAGATGGTAATGGAATTCGGTATGAGTGAAAATATCGGACCGATAACTTTAGGGCATAAACAGGAGGAGGTTTTCCTCGGAAGAGATCTCGCTCAAGGCAGAAATTATAGTGAGGAAGTTGCAGCTTCTATCGATAAGGAAGTCAGGGGCATTATAGAGAAGTGTTATGATACTGCTAGGGCACTCCTGACCAAGAATATAAACAAACTCCATAAGGTGGCTCAAGCCCTGCTTGAAAGAGAAAAACTCGATGAAGAGGAATTCCTTGAAGTCTTTGCAAGTGCATAATGCATAATTTAAAGGTTTGGAATTTTAGAGGTTGTGGTAATACGCAGCCTCTTTTTGTATAATTTAAAACCTGGTGAGGCAGTCTAAATCAAGGGTGATTATGTTGTCAATAACAAGAGATATATTATTTCTTTTTGTGGCCTTTCTAGCCGGTGTTGCAATGGCCGGCCAGGGCACTATGAACTCAGCGGTCAGCAAAGCTATAGGTCTTTCAGAATCCACTTTTGTAGTGCATCTTACAGCAACTATGGTCATGATAGCCATATTGGTATCAGGTTTTGGAAACGGAAATTGGAGCAACTATACAAAGATCCCTTGGTACTACTATGCCGGAGGTCTTATGGGTGTTGCCATTACATATGGTGTGGTTATGAGCATAGCCAAATTGGGAGCGGCGGTAGCTACCACCTCTATTATCGTGGGGCAAGTTCTTACCGCATGCCTATTGGACCACTTCGGTATATTTGGTTTGGAGAAGACGCCGCTAACATGGTTAAAGTTTTTAGGTGTCGGGCTTTTAGCCTTAGGTGCAAAACTATTACTGGGATAATTCTATGAAACTTTGAAAATAAATATATTGACCTAAAAGAATTAGGCATATAATGTCGTTAATGTAAAATTAAAGTAGCAAATAAGTTAAAAATAGTTTAAAAAGGCTTAATATGCTTAACAATCAGCCTAAAACTATATATTTGTAATAAAACATGATATAATCAACTAGGCAAAGAAGTGTTTTTGAAAGACGAGGAGGTGAAAGGTTGGCATTATTTAAGAATGCACTGGAATTCCAGGTGGATTTTTTACGCAGTTTAGGTGACAAAACTAGGTTGAGAATCATCAAAGCTCTGATGGAACGGGAAAAAACAGTAACCCAACTGGTAGAAGAGTTGGAAAGCTCCCAAGCTAATATCTCTGGCCACTTAAAAACACTGAAAGGCAGCGGGATTTTGAAAAGCCGACAGCATGGAAAATATGTATTTTATAGTCTAAATGATGAGGATATACACGAGCTTGTAATATACTTGGAAGACAGGATTTCAAATTTAAGACAAAAAGCGCTTGAGGGCATATAGTATATAAAAGTCCGGGCCTTGAGACTTTATTTCATTGGTATTGATTTTTATGTAATGTCTTGATAAAATTAAATTGGAGTAGACCTTATAATTGTCCGGCATCCTCCATAGGAGCTGGAACGGAGGTGAAAAAATGAAAACGCAGTCAGCGGTTAACCGATGGCAGGCAAGGACACTGACAGTATCGGGGCTTTTAGGGGCTTTATCCATTGTGCTCGGCATAACACCCCTAGGGTTTATCCCGGTTCCCACTGCAGCCGGTCATGCCACCATAATGCACGTCCCGGCGATTCTCGGTGCTGTGCTGGAAGGACCAATGGTAGGAACTCTTACGGGTTTAATTTTTGGCCTTCACAGTTTTCTAAGGGCAGGGAGCGCCATTTTTGCTGATCCTCTCATTGCAATAGGTCCGAGGATACTAATCGGCATTGTGACATATGGTGTTTATCGCTTAACTCGTAGTGAAGCTTTGGCGGCAGTTTTTGGCACTGTAACTAATACGGCAGGTGTTATGGGTCTTGCAGTTCTTCGAGGATACATACCGGCAGCGGTAGCCTGGGGAATCGTAATCTCACATGGCATACCGGAGGTAATAATAGCTGTTGTCATTACCGTCATCGCTTCCAGGGCTTTACGAAAAGGCAGAAGGTGAATCAATGATATTGGCAATTGATGTAGGAAATACCAATCTGGTTTGTGGAATTTACAATGATAAAGGCTTGGTAGCATCATACAGGGCGGCGACACACCAGGAGTATACTGAAGATGAATATGGGCTTGAATTTGATTCCCTATTACGATTCAAAGGTATAAATCTCAAAGGCATTACAGGGGGCATTATTTCGTCTGTTGTCCCTTCCCTGACAACTGTTTTGGAAAAAATGTGTGATAAATACCTGTTTTTTAAGCCTATATTGGTGGGCCCCGGTGTTAAAAGCGGAATAAACATAAAATACGAAGACCCCCGGGAAGTAGGAGCCGACCGTATTGCTAATGCGGTAGCTGCATACCACAAGTATGGCGGGCCAATCATAATCGTGGATTTTGGCACTGCCACCACCTTTGATGCGATTACGGCGGATTTTGACTATCTGGGTGGTGCTATTGCCCCGGGGATCAACATTTCTTCGGAAGCTTTGTTTAAAAGCGCTGCCAGGCTTTATCGAGTAGATATTGCAAGGTGCGAGAAAATCATCGGCAAAAATACGGCAGCCAGTATACAGTCAGGTATTTACTACGGCTATATCGGTCTTGTGGAAAATATCGTTGAAAAGATGAAGCAAGAAATGGGGGGTGGCCAAGTGTTTACAGTGGCTACCGGTGGCCTTGCACCACTTATATGTAGCGGAACTGAAAATATCGATGCAGTGGATATGATGCTTACACTGGATGGTCTAAAACTGATTTACGAAAAAAACATTGACTAGAGGTTAAGGGAAAACCAAAGTTTTCCCTTAACTTTTATATAGCCTCTTGGAATTCAGGCGTGAAAAATTCAGCAGGAAATCCATATCGATGGTTTAAACAAAGCCTAAGGCCACCGGACTCGGCAATGACCGAGGGTCTATCTATAACTATGGAGGTTGAAATATTGTTAAAGTTCAACCAGCGGGAGATTCCATTATATCTGGCCCCTATGGCCGGTATTACAGATATGCCTTTTAGGACTATATGCAAACAGCTTGAAGCCGATGTATTGATAACGGAAATGATAAGCACACGAGGTCTTGTATATAACGATCCTAAAACTTCAAAATTATTGGAGATATGTCCCAGTGAAAATCCTATCGGGGTTCAGCTATTTGGTAATGACCCTAAGGATTTTACCGAGTCGATAAGGAAAATCGCTGGGTTGCCCATAGATTTTATAAATATAAATATGGGCTGTCCTACTCCCAAAATAGTAAAAAACGGGGATGGATGTGCTCTGATGAAGAATCTTAAACTTGCCTCAAATATAATAGAGATGACTGTTAAAGCTTCTGAAAAACCAGTATCCGTAAAAATACGCAAGGGCTGGGACAGGGACAGTGTTAATGCGGTTGAGTTTTCCTCTATGGCTGAAGACAGCGGTGCGTCTATGATTATAATTCATGGTAGAACCCGGGAAGAATTTTATTCGGGAAAGGCCGATTGGGATATTATCAGGAAAGTTAAAGAAACAGTGAGCATTCCGGTTATTGGAAACGGGGATGTTTTCACCCCTGAAGATGCGCTTGACATTTTCAAAAAAACTAATTGTGACGGCATCATGATAGGCAGGGGAGCTTTGGGTAATCCTTGGATTTTCAGAGAAGTTAGATGCTTTATAAATACGGGAAGCAAGATTTCACCTCCTGATACAACAGAACGACTTAGGACAATGTTACTTCATTTAAACAAGGCCATATCTTATCATGGGGAGCGTTTGGGGGTATTGGAGATGCGTAAGCATCTGGCATGGTATTTAAAAGGCTTACCTCATTCAGCTCCGGTAAAAAATGCTTTGCAACAGTGCAAGGATGTTGGCAGTATAGAGGAAATACTGGAGAATTACTTTTATAAGCTTTCCAATATCGGGGTGTAGTCTACTCACCACCAACGTTTCATGTAAAAGGAGGTTTATCTTTTGAACGTTTACGCAATACCTATTGTTAATGGAGTGCTCCCTCGCCCTGATGGAGGGGTGCTTCAAGGAATATTTCTTGACCCCTTTTTTGCGAATATGTTGTTAAGTGCCGGTGTAGGAAATAATATTTTACTATTTCCACTCTCTTCTGATGACCAAGGTCCGTATCCCGTAGGAGTTTTAGCCCGAATTGAGGATCTGTGGGTGGATAAAACTTCCCAAGGTGGCGGTACCAAGGCTCTCTTTGCACGGGTAATCGGTCGAGAAAGGTATAAAGCCAGAAGTTTCTCTCTTTCCAACGAAGGCCTTTTTGCTTTAGACCTTGAGAGAGTTGATATACATGAACTTCGATCTTCAGGCTACCCTGTGATCTGTGGGGCGGGATGGCATCCCTCCGGAGGGTATACGACTTTTGGTTCAAATCGAAAGGATGTGGAGATTACCATATACGGTTTTGATTTGGAGACCGGAAGAGATGTGGCCATTGTGGGGCATTTGGGTAAGGAAATAGAACCTGAAAAGGCTCATACGGTGGAACATGCAATTATCCGATCACTGAAAAACTATGCCATGTGTACACCAAAGACTTTGCGAGAATGTATGGAAAGGGAAACAGAAGAGCTGAAGTGGTCTGTGGAAATCGGGATTGCTAAAAAGCTTCCGGAGGTTTTTGGTGTTACTAAGAGCGGCTTTTGTGGCAATCCACTGACACAAATGGCTTCCTTTTATCTCTCTGAAGAATTTAAAAATCAGATAGAAAGCGGTGAGGATATCCTGGATTCTCTGACTGCTGCTCGCAGCAAGACCGTATCAAGGCTGACAAAGGAGATGGATATAAGCTCACGTAAAGGGATAAGGCAACTTCAGGGTCTAAAGAAGGGTATGTTTCATGACGATACACCGGAGGAAATGAAAGTTTTAAGAAGAGTAATAATGAAATTTCCGGCGAATCCATGGAATTAAAATATTTTTAAATAATCCCGGGCATATTATTATTAAAATATTCACGGAGGATTTTATGGAAACATGCAATGTAGGAATCATCGGCCTTGGCGGATTTGCCAGACTTATATCTACCTCCATAAAGGAAAGCGAAAAAGTCAGGATTATTGCCGGTGCAGATACGGATCCGAATAGAATTGAGAAGTTCAAAGAAGAAACGGGTATGGAAAAAGCCTCTTGTAATGCTGCGGAACTTCTACCTGATCCTGACATAGACATGGTTATCATTGCCACTCCTCCAGCTTATCACTATGATCTTGGCAGACTTTCCCTTTCATCAGGCAAACACGTTTTTTTTGAAAAACCCGGAGCCCTAGCACCAGAAGACATGTTAAAGCTCATAAAACTGACCGAAACAAATAAAGTTAAAGCCAGTATTGATTTTGTCATGCGCAGAAATCCCCTGTATTTTATCCTAAAAGAGCTTTGCAACAAAAATATATTCGGACTTCCCGAAAGGGCTGTTCTTGAGAATTATGCTCATGATGACAGCCTACCTCCGGAGCATTGGTTTTGGGATTATGAAAAAAGCGGCGGCATCTGGATAGAGCATGGAGTTCACTTTTTTGATCTCACTAATTGGCTGTTGGGTTTACCGAAGCGAGCCCACGGGGAAAAGATGCCGAGAGACAATACAGGGATTATTGACAGAGTCTTAGGTACAGCCTACCATGACAACAATGCAGTTGTCAGTTATTATCACGGTTTTACCAAGCCGGAGACCTTTGAGAAGAATTATTTTGCTTTAGTACTTGAAAAAGCCTATGCTAAAGCCGATGGATGGATACCCATAAAGCTTACCGTTGATGCCATGGTAGATCCGGAAATTGAAAAATATATGATGGAAGACCTTTTAATGAAGGCCCGCTCTTATCTACCCGGGATTGATGTAACCTTGGAAACAAGGCTTTTAAACAATTGGGACGGCGCTAAAACGTTTATTGGTCGAGGGAAAGAATATAAAGCAACGGCTCGGGTCCTGTTTACTTATCAGTTGACCCAAGACCGTTGGCAGGTATACAGGGCATGTGTTAGGCGGGGAATAGAGGATTTGGCTCAAGTTATAAAAGGTGTCAAACCTGAATCTGACGTAACATTACATGATGCGAAGAAGGCCCTGGATGTAGCTTTTATGATGGAAGAAAGGTAAGGGCCTCCGAGGGAGCAAAACGACAGAGGAATCTTAAACAAGATCCTTCAGGCAAAGCCTTCAGGATGACAACAAAATGGAGCTTTCATAGCAATGACACAAACCCGGAATTTTTCAGAGGCTTCCGATGTACTTGATGATGGGAACTGTTAAAATCAAGAGAGATAACCTTAAAACAAGGTAAAACTCTCTTGATTTTTTTGCTTTAATAGGATAAAATTGAGTGAGCACAAAAATGTGCACACGGAGGTGTTGTAATGGACCTCATAAGAATCGGAGAAAAACTTATCAGCTTATCCCGTATAGAAAACATAGTGCAAGAGATGTTGGATTTAAGACAACAGGGCGTTTCTCAGGCTGAAGTAGCTAAAAAGTTTAATACAGACAGAACCTTTTTATCCCGGCTGGAAGGTCTGGGGGAGATAAGGAAAGGCAGAACCATAGCTTTGGTGGGGTTTCCTGTAAAGAATATTGAAGAAC
This sequence comes from uncultured Clostridia bacterium, assembly GCA_964520055.1. Lineage (GTDB taxonomy): Bacteria > Bacillota > Thermosediminibacteria > Thermosediminibacterales > Tepidanaerobacteraceae > DUNY01. Next base: position 1,301 of record CAZFME010000090.1, on the reverse strand, counting down.
TGAAACAAGTGGCACTTCAGGAAGGGGTGGACTTTTCCCTGCTCATGACCGACCGGGAGCGTTGGGACTTTGTTTATGAAAAGAGTGGTATCGAACTTTTAAACGAAGTTATGGGGCTTATTTATCAAGTGCGTCAGTATGATGTGGTTATCATGCTGGGCTCCGATCAGAGGCTCCGTCTATTTAAAGCACTTTTGGATAAGGAAGTGCTTTCAATAGATATAGGTAAATCGCCGATAACCCAGGATGTTTACGTGGATCCGGAAAACTTGAGGAATATCATAAGAACAATAAAGAGGGATGATTGAAATGAAACATGTTTTGAGCGTAAGCATAGGATCTTCTAAGCGAAATCATAAAATAGAAATTAATATTCTCGGAGAAAATTTTATAATCGAGCGCGTTGGGACCGATGGTGATATAAAAAAGGCTATACAAATTATTGAGGAAAAAGACGGAAAAGTAAGTGCTTTTGGCATGGGTGGTATAGATCTTTATGTGTGTATCGGCAATAAGCGTTATACAATTAAAGACGCTGTGGCCATTGCACGGGCAGCCAAAATCTCACCCATTGTGGATGGTTCAGGTCTTAAGAATACTTTGGAGAGAAAAGTTATAGATTATCTTATAAAACAAAAAATTGTAGATTTCAAAAACAAAAAAGTCCTCTTAGTTTGCGGTATGGACCGATTCGGTATGGCAGAGTCGTTGGAAAAGGCGGGGTGTGATCTGGTACTGGGAGATTTGATTTTTGCACTGGGCTTGCCCATTCGGCTTAAGTCATTGAAAAGCTTGAATATTATCGCAAGTATTATAGCTCCTATTGTTTGCAAATTACCCTTTAGCTTGTTATATCCTACAGGAGAAGAGCAGGAGAAGAAGGTTGATCCAAAGTTTGGCCGTTTTTATGATGAGGCGGACGTTATTGCCGGCGACTTTCATTTCATAAAACGCCATATGCCCCCGGAAATCCCAGGTAAAATTATTTTGACAAATACTGTTACCGCCGATGATGTGACAATGCTGTCAGAAAGGGGTGCAAGGATGTTGATTACAACCACTCCTAAGTTGAACGGAAGGTCCTTTGGGACCAACGTGATGGAAGGAGTGCTAGTATCCGTTTCGGAAAAACCCTATAAATTATTAACTACAACTGACTACGATGAGCTTTTGGATAAGATTGGATTTACCCCAAGAGTAGAAATACTGAACTAGAAAACAATTTATGAGGTGTGACCATGGAAAAGTTCGCATTTATTATACATCCAATTGAGGTTTCCGATATATTTCGGAAACTTACG
>CAZFME010000089.1:0-9544 GCA_964520055.1 uncultured Clostridia bacterium | reverse complement strand
TGGCCGAACCATCGAATCTTCACGGCTGGAAAACCTCCCTTTCTCTCAAGGTTCTGATTCTCTTTATCACTATTTACCCTATTTTCTCTCTCGAAAGCATATCATCTTAACTATACTATATTCTTGGCAAAACGTGAAATTCCTTCTTTATGCTTATATTTTATCCATTCCCATTGATGCTAATTCTTGGGAAAATTGTTACATACGGTCAGGTGCGGCGATCCCTAAAATCGACAGCGCATTTTTAAGCACTTGCCGGACAGCCATCACTAATAAAAGTCTAGCCGTTGTCAGGTCTTCATCGTCCGTCAGCACCCGACATTTGTTGTAAAATGAGTGAAATGTGGAGGCCAACTCCTGGGAGTAGACGGTAATACGATATGGTGCAAGGTTATCTGCAGATAGTTTTATTTCACCGGGATAGTCGGCCAGTTTTTTTATAAGGTCTATTTCAGGCTCTGCTATTAATAATTTTGCATATTTATTCATGTCATTGGTGGTCATTTTATTTACGTCAGGCAATTTTACTCCCTGTTCTTCTGCCTGGCGCAATATGCTTGATATGCGAGCATGGGCGTATTGGACGTAGTATACGGGATTGTCGTCCGATTGTTTTATTGCAAGGTCTAGGTCAAAGTCCAGATGTGTATCGGCGCCACGCAGGTTGAAGAAAAACCGCGCCGCATCCTTTCCCACCTCTTCCACAATGTCAACCAAAGTGACCGCCTGACCGGTGCGCTTGGACATACGGGCAATCTCGCCATCGCGATACAGCCTGACCAGCTGCATGATAATGACCGTAAGCTTGTCCGGGTCATAACCGAGGGCTTTTAGCGCCCCTTTCATCCTGGCTATATGACCATGATGGTCTGCTCCCCATATATCTATTACCCAATCAAAACCTCGGTCAAATTTGTTCTTATGATAGGCAATATCCGATGCAAAGTATGTGGGTAGGCCGTTTGCACGAATCAACACCTCATCTTTTACAGCCCCGAAATCCGAGGCTTTAAACCACAGTGCTCCATCTTTTTCATAGGTATGTCCACGATTTGTTAAGAGCTTTATAATCTCATTCACCTTTCCAGTGTCATGCAGGCTTTGTTCTGAAAACCACACATCAAAATGAACTCCGAAACTATTCAAGTCGTCTTGCATACGCTGGATGTTCTTCTTGAGGGCATAGTCTATAAAATAAGCCCGGCGACTGGGGGAGTCCATGTGTAAAAAACGTTCACCTTCTTGCTCAATCAAATCTTGCATGTGTTCTCTTATATCTTCCCCATGGTAACCGCCTTCGGGGATTTTACCTTCATGACCCAGCAGCTCAAGATAACGGGTTTCCAGTGAGAGACCGAAGTTTTCTATTTGGTTGCCGGCATCGTTTATATAAAATTCCTTGCTGACATCATATCCCGCCATTTCAAGTACTGATGCCAATGCATCACCCAGTGCCGCTCCACGAGCATTGCCCATGTGCATGGGGCCGGTAGGATTGGCACTTACGAATTCAACTTGAACTTTTTTGCCATTACTAAGATTTAGCTGACCGTATTTTGCACCGTTTTTTAATACAGAAAAAATCACATCATTTGCCCAGGTAGGGGCTAGGTAAAAGTTAATGAACCCTGGTCCTGCAACTTCTACTTTTTCAATTAAGGGATTGCCGATGTCGATTCTTTCGACAATAGCCTCACCGATTTTTCTGGGCAGCATTTTGGCCTCTCGTGCCAGAATCATGGCGATATTGGCAGCAAAGTCTCCATGCCCTTTGTCCTGAGGAACCTCTATATAAAAGTCGGGTATGTTTTTGATTTGTAAGACATTATCTGCAATGGCTTTTTTTAAGGCAGCTATAACCAAGTCCATTAATTTATGCTGGGCTTGTGTCTTTATATCTTTCATAAGATCCTCCTACTAAAAGAAATGTTTCAAATGGCAAATATGTCATTTTACGTAAGTAAATTCTATCACTCTAAAATATTAATTGCAACAAATTATCGTTTTTTGATGCCTCCGGCTCGGCGGGCTCGTTGGACTAGAGCTTCAGCTCGGATGCGTGCTGTTTCAAGCTCGATATCCTTCGGCTTGCGCCCCATTTGTTTTTTATACTCCTTTATAAAGAGATCCAGGAATTTATCCATTTTTTCGCTGCCCTTTATGCCCCATTCTTTATAGTTTTCTTCAATATAATCCACTAAGTCCGCCGTTACATCCATGATGATTTTAAAACGGCGATTTTTCGCATATACATTTACGCCATACCCTAGAATCACCGCAATCAACGGCTCCATCACCGCTTCATTTGTAAGCACATTGACTATAAATCTGAGCCATGCCCAATTCATAAAAAAATCCCCCTCCTTTGTTTATATTATGCGAGAAAGGGGGAAGGGGGCACACATTGGAATGAAAGAATGTGCTATACTCCAAAGTAGGTTAGATTGCAGTTTATTAAATATGTTTCTTTCGACTGCCGGGTTTTGTTATAGGCAAACCTTTTTTGCACAGCGGGCATTCTTCGGGAATGTAGGACTTGACTTCTAGGTCCAGCAGGTAATAAGCCGGAACCCCAAAGTCCACCTTCTTTCCGCTGCGGTCAACTAAAGCCGCTACGACAGCCACTTCGCCTCCCAGCTCTTTTATCAGTGATATGACTTCTTTTACAGAGCCTCCAGTGGTAACCACATCCTCCACCACCAACACCCTTTCACTGGGTTTTACGGCAAAGCCACGGCGAAGCGCCATCTTACCGTTCTCTCGTTCCGCAAAAATGGAGCGAACGCCCAGCTGTCTGCCTATTTCATAGGAAAGAATGATTCCTCCCATGGCCGGACCTATTACCGTTTGTATATTCATATCTTGAAAATGTCCTGCCAGCTCGCTACATACCTGCTCCGTGGCTTTGGGATATTGAAGCAGCTGTGCACATTGCAGATACTTATCACTGTGGCGGCCGGAAGTTAGAAGGAAATGGCCGGTCTTTAGCACACCGGTATCGGAAAAAAGCTTCAAAATTTCTTCTCGTGTCATGAAAATATCTCCTTTCACAGGTGCCTGGCACCGCAGAAAAGTTTTTCTAAGGCCTTGGTTGGGTCGGGGGCGGCGGTGACGGGACGGCCTACTACGATATAGTTTGCTCCGGCATCCAGGGCTTGGGCAGGAGTGGTTACGCGTTTTTGGTCTCCTACGGCGGCCCAGGTGGGCCTTACTCCCGGGGTGACTATGATAAAATCTTGCCCTACAGCCTCTCTTATTGCAGAAATTTCTTTAGGGGATGCTACCACTCCATCAAGTCCGGATTCTTTGGTCATCAGTGCAAGGGATTTTACTTGTTCCAGTGGGGATTTGGATATGTTGATGTCCTTTAAATCCCTTTCATCCAAGCTGGTAAGCACCGTCACCGCCAATATAATAGGCTTTTCGACAATGTCAACATTATCCACTGCTTCCCTTACATGTCTCATCATTTCCCTGCCGCCGGAGGCATGGACGTTGAACATGAAAGCTTGTGTGGAAAGTGCTGCTTTGGCTGCTCCGGCCACGGTATTGGGGATGTCGTGAAACTTCAGGTCAAGAAATACTTTACAGCCTTCAGCATTTATTTTTTTTACGATTTCCGGTCCTTGGGAACAGAAGAGTTCCAGACCTACTTTGAAAATTGATATTTTATTTTTTAAAAGCCGGACTGTTTCAAGGGCTTTTTGCTCATCAGGCGTATCCAGGGCAATGATGACCCTGCTGTAATCGTATTTCATAGGATTGTCTCCTTTCAAGGCATAGTTAACGTAACATAGTGGGTGTTGAATAAGTTCAGTGCCCGGCATCGTGGGCGACGCCGATTAGTTCTTGAAGTTTTTGTTCTTTTAAGTATAGGTATGTTTTGAGGCCTTCTATTATTTCTATGGGGGCCATGGGGTTTACGAAGTTGGCGGTGCCTATGGCTACGGCTGAGGCACCGGCTAGGATGAATTCTACTGCATCTTGCCAGGTATTGATACCGCCCATGCCTATGATGGGCACATCGACCGCCTGGTATACTTCCCAGACCATACGCAGGGCCACGGGTTTTATGGCTGGACCCGAAAGACCTGCGAAGGTGCGGTGAAATACCGGTTGATGATTGTGAATGTCGATGGCCATGCCCAAAAGTGTGTTGATGAGGGAAATGGCATCGGCTCCGGCAGATGCTGCGGCTTCGGCAATTGTTTGGATGTTTGCAACATTGGGAGAAAGTTTGGCGATGACGGGAAGCTTGGTAGCCTCTCGAACTGCTTTTATGACTTCATAGGCACTTTCCGGCTTCTGACCGAAGGCCAGCCCTCCTTTTTCCACATTGGGGCAGGATATGTTTACTTCTAAAGCTGCCAGGTTGTTAAGTGCAGATAGTTTTCTGGCTATTTTATGATAATCTTCCACAGTGTCACCGTCGATGTTGGCTATAACCGGAATTGTAAGTTTCGAAAGATACGGCCATTCTTCTTGGATAAATTTTTGTATACCGGGATTTTCAAGTCCAATGGAATTGAGCATACCGGCAGGGGTTTCATGGATTCTAGGCGGAGGATTACCGTACTTTGGCAATAAGGTCAGACCCTTTGTCACCAATGCTCCTAATTTATTTATGTCGTAAAAGTCATTATACTCTCTACCAAAGCCAAAGGTCCCGGAGGCTACCATTATCGGGTTTTTCATGGCTATACCGGCTATATTGATACTAAGATCCATATCACAGTTCATTTCTACTCTCCTTTTAACTGACTAATTTGGCGTAAGTCTCCCGTCCTTTCAGGCAGGAGTCAAACGCCAATTAAGTCATTCATTAGCAGTTCTATTTCACCGGCTTCAAACACCGGACCGTCTTTGCATACTTTTTTGTACCCATCCCGGGAAGATTTCACGGAACATCCTATACATGCTCCTATACCACAGGCCATACGCTCTTCCAGAGAAAAATATGCAGGAATGTTTTCCCGAGAGACAATGGCTTTTATTCCGGAAAGCATGAGTTTGGGTCCGCAGGCATAAAGCACAGGGCTGAATTTATCCTGGAGTTGGTTTAAATACTTTTCAAGAAGTTCAGTGGAAACTCCTTTATGCCCCCAGGTCCCATCATCGGTGGCAATTATTACCTTAATTCCCAATGAATTCAAAAAATCTATGCCAAAGGCTTCATGCTTTGTAGCAAAACCTAGCAATGCAATGGTAGAACTGTCACTTTTTTGTGCTGCTGCAATTTTTTTGGCAAGATATAAGAGTGGGGCAACTCCAATTCCCCCGCCTATTATGATGGAAGTTTTACTTTTATCCGGTAGGGGAAATCCCCTCCCCAGCGGCCCAATTATATCTACCCTGCTGCCTTGGGGTTTTTGACAAAGTAACTGTGTCCCTTCTCCAACCACGCGATATACTATTTCAATAATGCCGGCTTTTTCGTCCACATTTGCTATGCTAATTGGCCTGCGAAGTAGTGGGGAAACTGTATCTGAGCAGCGAATGTGCAGGAATTGACCCGGATTTACACTTTGGGTAATTTCCGGAGCTTGTATCTTCATCTTATAAATATTCGGTACTATTTCTTCATTTTTTATAATTTCGGCTAATTTAACAACAGGAGTGCTCAAAGGGCAACCACCTTTCTTTTCATAATATTATATATATTTGATATGGTGTAAACAAGGAATCAGTTTCGTTATTGCTTGTGGCACATCATGGTCAATTTAAAGCGGCATGGATATTAGCTGTAAAAGTATCTTTGCGCCGCAGTAAAGCAACATGTGTTGTTGTGTGATGCGGTCAAGATCGCACCTTATGATAGAAAACATGGAAATTATATACAATAGGGAACAGTCTTAACCACTTCACTTGTAAATGACCGAAGAGTCATGATTGTAATAACTTAATAACTTAGGTGCCCGGCACCGAGGGGTTGGCAGCTGATTGAGGTGGCTTCAATAACCTTGTATAAGGCTTTAGCCGTGTCCAAAGAGGTAATGCAAGGGATGCCGTCTTCAGCTGCCACCCGCCGTATCTTAAACCCGTCTCTTTGAGGGGCTTTGCCCCGGGTGAGGGTGTTTATTATCATATCTATTTTGTTTTCTTTTAATATGTCTATGATGTTGGGAGAGCCTTCTTCAACTTTGTTTACGGCTTCCACCGTTACTCCCGCTGTCTTTAGGGCTTTGGCAGTGCCGTTGGTGGCATATATCGTAAAACCCAGCTCCCAGAACCTTTTCAGAAGTTTTATGGCATCTTTTTTGTCCCTATCGGCAATGGTGGCAAGGATGGCTCCATCGGTGGGAACGATAAGCCCTGCACCGGTAAAGGCTTTATAGAGCGCTTTTTCAAAAGTTCGCTCCATACCCAATACTTCACCGGTAGATTTCATTTCAGGCCCCAGTGAAGGTTCCACCATTCGGAGTTTGGAGAAGGAAAACACCGGTGCCTTTACAGCCACGAAGTCCGGTTTGGGCGCTAATCCACCTTCATATCCTAAATCAGCCAAATTTGCACCTAAAGCTATTTTGGTAGCAATATTCACCATGGGAATGCAGGTAATTTTGCTCATGTAAGGAACTGTCCGGCTGGATCGGGGGTTGACTTCGATGATATATACTTCATCTTTTTCAACTACAAATTGTATATTAATCAAACCCTTTATTGCAAGCCTCTGTGCAATCCGGGTAGTGTAATCCACGATTCTTTCCACCGCAGTTGGGCTCAGAGTCTGGTGGGGATACACGGCGATGCTGTCCCCTGAGTGAATACCGGCCCGTTCAATATGCTCCATTATTCCGGGTATAAGCACTTGTTTACCGTCACAAACAGCATCGACTTCCACCTCGGTACCTCCAATATATCGATCGATGAGCACTGGCTTTTCGCTGGAGGCCTCCACAGCATTTTCCATATAGTTTTTAAGCTCTTTCATATTATATACTATCTCCATAGCTCTTCCGCCAAGCACATAGGATGGCCTTACCAACATGGGGAATCCTATATCTCCGGCTTTGGCCAGGGCTTCATCCACACTGCGGGCACCACTGGCTTTGGGCCGTGGGATATCAAGCTCATTTAGTAAGTCATCAAATTTCTCACGGTCTTCGGCAAGATCGATGGATCTCACATCAGTCCCCAAAATCTTTACACCTTGATTTTCCAATGCTGATGCCAAATTTATGGCGGTCTGACCACCGAACTGAACGATTACTCCCAGTGGCTTTTCCCTGCGGATGATAGCCATTACATCTTCAAAGTATAGGGGTTCAAAATATAGGCGGTCTGCCGTGTTAAAATCCGTACTGACCGTTTCCGGATTGTTGTTTATGATGACGGTTCTGTAGCCCGCTTCTCGAGCAGCCCATACCGAATGCACCGAGCAGTAGTCAAATTCTATACCCTGACCGATGCGGATGGGGCCGGAGCCCAGTATAATTACCGGCGGCTTCTCTTCAGTATGTGACTCGCTGACCCCTTCGAAGGATGAATAAAAATACGGTAAACCCACACCTGTTTCCGCAGGGCAAGTATCCACAGCCTTATAAGCCGGTAAGATGTGGTTTTCTTCTCGAATGGCTATTATCTCTGCTTCAGTCCTGCCCGATAAGTTTGCAATGAGCCGGTCCGGAAACTGCATAGCTTTTGCTTTATTTATAAGCTGTGGTGAAAGTGTTTCTCTCGTTAATTTCTCTTCCATGCTGACAATATTTTTTATCTTTTCTAGGAATATCTTGTCTATTTTACTTAAATCACGTATCTCATCTATGCTTGCTCCCCGCCGAAAACCTTCGGCTACGGCAAATAGCCGCTCATCAGTGGCTCTTGTAATCTTTTGTTTTATTTTTTCCATGTTCGCTTTTTTAAGGCTTTTCAGTGACAAGCCCGTCAGTCCCTGCTCCAAAGACCTAGTAGCTTTCATAAGAGCTCCCTCAAAATTTTTGTCTATTGACATGACTTCACCGGTCGCCTTCATCTGAGTGCCCAAAAAGCGGTCGGCATCGTTAAACTTATCAAATGGCCAACGGGGCATTTTCACCACCACATAGTCCAGGGTAGGTTCGTAGAAAGCACTGCCATACCCGCTTACGGGATTTTTTATCTCGTCAAGGGTAAGACCTGTGGCAATCTTGGCAGTAATCTTGGCTATGGGATAACCTGAGGCCTTGGAGGCCAGAGCACTTGAGCGACTCACTCGGGGATTTACTTCAATTACATAGTAATTACCGGTAGAAGAGTCCAAGGCGTATTGTACATTGCAGCCTCCCTCAATGCCAAGGGCCCGAATTATTTTAAAGGAAGCCTCTTTGAGTTTTTCGTATTCCATATCGGTGAGAGTCTGAGAAGGGGCTACTACTACGCTGTCGCCGGTATGGATTCCTACGGGATCGACGTTTTCCATGTCACAGATGCACATGCATTGGTCTTTACCGTCACGTATAACCTCGAATTCGATTTCCTGCATGCCTAGCAAGCTTTTTTCCAAAAGAACCTGATGGATGCGACTAAGGCGAAGACCATTGTAGGTTATTTCCCTCAGTTCTTCCTCGGTTGTGGCAACACCTCCGCCAGTGCCACCCAATGTATATGCGGGACGTACAATCAGAGGAAGGCCCACTTCCTGTGCAAAGACCCAAGCTTCTTCAACACTGTGAACTATGTGACTATCAGGCACAGGTTCTTTTATTTCCTCCATGAGTTTTTTAAACAACTCCCGATCTTCCGCTTTTTTAATGGAGGTAAGAGGAGTTCCCAGGAGCTTTACGCCTTCCCGATCAAGAATCCCCTTTTCAGCCAATTCAACAGCCAAATTAAGACCTACTTGGCCGCCCAGTGTAGGCAAAAGGCCATCCGGCTTTTCCCGTCGCAAAACTTTGGCCGCAAATTCCGGTGTCAGTGGTTCTATATATACCCTATCGGCTATATGGGAATCAGTCATGATGGTGGCGGGATTGCTGTTAATCAGCACCACCTCCAGACCTTCTTCCCTAAGGGATAGACAAGCCTGAGTCCCTGCATAGTCGAATTCCGCCGCCTGGCCGATTATGATGGGCCCTGACCCTATAACCATAATTTTTTTGATGTTCTTATCTTTAGGCATGAGAAAATCTCCTTTCCTGAAAGCCGATTGGAATTGCTAAGTATATTTATTCATTGTATTGTATTTTAACACTGCATTATTCGTAAATCAATAGCTTTTATGAATATTTATGCATTACGAACCCTAAATCTTTTGATTTTCTGCTATATTACATCCGAATATACTATTTTTCCGTCAACTATGGTCATTACTGCCTTTCCTTTTAATTCCCAACCGTTAAAAGGAGTATTTCTGGCCTTAGAGAGGAATTTGTCTTTATCAACAGTCCATACCCGTTCCGGGTCTATGACGGTTATATCCGCTGGGGCTCCTATCTTTAGTGTTCCCAAATCAAGCCCTAAAACTTTTGCCGGGCCTAAAGTCATTTTTTCGATGGCTTTGTTTAAACTGAGCCCTCCTTCTCTGACCACTCGAGTCAGAATGAGGCCAAGGGCTGTTTCCAGACCC
>CAZFME010000088.1:0-9594 GCA_964520055.1 uncultured Clostridia bacterium | reverse complement strand
TTCAGATATATCCTTGAAACTTTCATACAAAATTACAGCAGTTTGTTCTATCAACTCTTTATTTTCTTTTTTTAAATCAATGATTTTCATGTTTTCACCCACATTGTTTGACTTTCGCCTTATCAGCGGCCACGGACAGTCGCGCCAGGACGGCGCGGCCTTTGCTCGGTCTATCGTGTAACGTTCCCGGCTTCCCGACACTTTTAAGCTGGACCCGCAAAACCCTTCTTCCTGGCGTTGCTAGCACCCGGCGAAGGGGTGTGGCGCGCAGGCTTGAGCCTTGCCCTTAATCCTTCCCCCGCTGCTCCTACTTTTCGCGCCGAATGGGAAGGCATTGTTATACGTATGTTACAATCAGTACTTTCCAACAGCCTCATCAACTAGTTCTAATACTGTCATAAGACTGTCTCCTTTATATATCCACTGGCAAGTACCCATTTTCTTTTTTTTCGCTTCTTCTCTTGTTAATATCGTTAATCCATCTACATCAGTAACTGGAACATTAAATTCAACGTGTAAATAAGATCTTGTGTTTACTAGTTTTAAAATACGTCCTCTCGGGCCAAAAAAAGTTACTCCGCTTTTGTTGTATTTTGGGTTGAACTTTGCCCCTAGCTTAGCTTGTATCTTTCCTACCAAGTCCTGACCATGATTACCAAAATTCACATATTTATTTGACTTATCTTGGCTTTTCTCTCCGATATCTATAAAACTCTTATCAGATATCTTATCAATCTCATTTATATTTTTTGCACTTTTAATATGTAAAGCCTTTAAACTAAGACCCATCGCTACATCTTCAGTAAGGACTATTACATCAAATCCTTTCTGTTTGTAAAATAAAGCGGAAGACTGGATGCAGCCATCTCCTTTTTTGAAGTTCAATATAGGGTTATCAACGTATTCTGCTGTAAATATAACTAAAGGGTTACTCTTTTGGGTATCCAGTTGCCGAATTGCTGTTCTAGCTTTATATGCAATATCTCCTGTTCTTATTTTCAATCTATCTAATTCATCTATTACTGTCATTGGAATGATAACAAAATGGTTTTTAGAAGTCAGCTCAATAATGACATTTGGATTCCTCAACAATATATTTGTATCAGGTATGATATGACTCATAAGTATACCCCCTGTTTGTTTACTGATAAAATGATTGTAATTACGTATAACGTCCCGGCAGCTTCCGAAGCGTCGGTAGACTACTATCCAAACTACTGATATGATCTACAAAATTCTTTATTTCCTCCCCAAAGCAGATATCACCCACTAGTAATCCCTCCCATTATCTCTTTACATCACCAAAAAGCTCATCCGTTTTTCCATTTTACATAACGTCCTGAGAGTTCCCGAAGTTTGGTTATTACATTCATATCTTCTCGGATTTTGGGAATTCGCTGTTATATGACGTTTCCAACCCTCTTACTGAGAAAATTATATTCAAGTCTAATTCATAAACGACTTACTCTCACAGGACAGATAGGTAAAATAGATATCTCCCAAAGGTTCATTAACGGTAAATTCTATTGTCCATTCAGAGCTTAAATCCAGTTTTGACCCTGGATCATTGAATACTAACCTGTCCATAACTTTCCAAAAACTCAGCCCTCTATTTTCTTCTTTTCTCATTTCTTCCCAAACAACCCGGGCGTTTTTCGATTGGCCCTCATCATCTTCAGCATAGCCGTCCATCTCATTAAAATAGTACCCATTTATATGCACCTTCCATTTATCCCTATCATCTTTGGTCTTGCCTCTTTCCAGAGCCGTTAATTCATAGAGGTGACTGCCATGGAAGCTAAAACCGCCTGAAGGAATATACTTCCCATCTTGATAGGTTAGCCCTACGTTTGGCTCAGGAGAGTAGTTTATATTCCCAAAGAATTTCATTATATACTTGTCAAATTCTTCTTTAGTCATAAACCCGTCTGCCCACTCATCACTGCTGGTATTTGCTATGATAAAATCAGAAAGGCTTCCCCAATCCGGAGTCCCGCCCATTGTGAAATCAGGTAAAAGGCGAAGTTCCATGCTACTGTGAGAAAAATAGTCATTGAGAAAAATCTTGGTAGCTGCCGATATTTCTGTCTCCCCATTCAGGATTTGATGCCTGTAAAAATCCCACTGGTAGTCGTATTTCCAATTATTAAAGGTCAGCTTCGCTTCTTCGGAAGGCTGCAGGTTCCAATCAACAGTCAGGGCAACACCTTCTTTTACCCTTATACCACCCCACTTCTCGCCTTCTTTGACAAAGATGATATCTTCAGGAACGTTTAAGACATCATAAAGGCCGTATCCCAAACCGTATCTACAAGCAGTTTACCGTCTTGGGTCAGATAGCCGAATTTACCGTTTTTCTCTACCTTAATAAATGGTTCTACTTCTTCGTAATAGTTTAAAAGAATAGAAGCATATTTGGGCTGAATGACTATTTTGCCACTTTGATCAACAGCCCCCCATAACCCACCTGATTTGACCCCAATAAGCCCATTGGCTTTGCAATCGTTCGGCATCTCATAATTGGATATTTCATCATAGGAATGCTCCAGAATAATTTGACCGGATTGATCATAAAGCCCCCATTTGCCATCTTTTTTAGCAAAAATGAGATTTAGCATGATATCGTAATCTTCAAAAGCTGATAGAATAGTCTCTCCTTTAGGATCTAAAAGATCCTTTTTCCCATCAACCAGGTAACGGACAGTATAGTTAATAATTTTTTCTCCTGCATCCCCTAACCAATATTTTGCTGTGAGCTTTTCTTCACGAAGAGCCTCTTGCATAACTTGTTCTGCTTTGTCAGTTTCCTTTGGAGAGGTTCCGTCTTTTGCAGTATCACAACCTGAAATGATGAAACAAAACACAAACAATATAGTTAATAGTAATTTAAACCGTTTATGCATAAAAAATTATCCTCCTTGGGCGAGCTTGGGGTCTACTATTATCATGGTAGACCCCGTAATTCATGTGAGTTTTTATTTCATTATCTTCTTAGTTATATGCAGATTTAATTCTTGGAAATATTTAATAAGTTTTTCTACTTCCCGTCTGAATCCATTTGAATAATGAACTATATTTCCACTTAAATCAGTATAGGTAAAACTTAAACTTTTAAATCCACCTCTTGGTCCAATATATTTAACTATATTTCTTGCACTTCTATATTCTTCTAGTTTTTGTTTTCTTCGTTTTTCTACTTTCTTAAGGTATTCTTCGTCAATAATTTCAAGAGATGACCATAACACATCCAGCGACCCTATCCCTGGAAAATGGACACCAGTAAAATTATCATTAGCTCGTGACCAAATACCATAATTACCAATTGTATAACCTTCAGATCCGACAATTAGCCCTTTTAAATATTGAGTTAAATCTACTTTTAACCTGACATTTATCCTATCTTTCAAAGACAACCCCTCCTATTAACAAAAATTATCATTTTCTTAGAAAATGCCATATATCGTTTCCATGTTCCCGGCGACCATTAACTCTCACAAATCCCTACCCAAGATGCTGATGAATGTTGGGAACACTCTGTTAGGTTAAGTATTTACCCGACGGCCGCGACTGCGGTTAAGTTCGGTAATGTAGGAAACAACCTTCATGAATTTCTATCATGAATCGCTTGCCGATTTCATTAATTTCCTAAGGTCTTTTAAGGACAATTCTCTACCACAATGAGTGGCCACAAATTTTTATCTTTCATTCTTCAACCGCCTATCTTGTTAAATATTACAATTTAGGCTTTTACTCCAAATATGTTGCCTGACGGCGCTGCATTTTCCGATGTCACCCGGCCTTAAGACGATGGTCGGCCCTCGCCATTAATGTAAAAAGTTCTTGACATTTTTACCTCAGCGTATATAATCAATGTAAAGATGTTTTTACATTTGGATAAGGAGGTATTTTTATGAGGCCTAAAAAAGCGGATGAAATGGAAATGTTTATTAATTTCAAATCTATGAGGTTATCGTGGGTTTTTGTGAATGTATCTCTAATTATATGGCTTGCAGTAACTTTTATAAAAAGCGGTGAGCTTCCTTTTATTCTTTTTATGATTATTAGCCTTCAAAATATTATTTTCTTCGGCAGTAAACTTTATATGGCTCGCCAGATGTCCGGCAATGAAAAATAAAATTAAAGTCTTACGTAAGGAATTAGGTTTACGGCAAGAAGACGTTGCAAATAAGCTGGGTGTTACAAGGCAAACCATTATAGCCATTGAAAATGATAAGTATAATCCATCTTTGGAATTAGCAATGAAACTCGCTAGGTTATTAAACACACCCGTCGAGGAAATTTTCCAGTTAGATTAAAGCTTAAAGGCATAACCGGGCTCTACCGATACTGCAAGGAATTTATTTATCCGCGCCAAAGAATGGTGCGGTTTTTTATGATATGCTGCATAATATCTAGCGTATTCTCGAAGTCCGGTTGCTAAGTACATTTCTCTCAGATTTTGGGACACGTTGCTTGCTAATGTCGTCTGGCCGAGATTTGGAAGCTAACAGGATATTAGCCCCTTTAGAAATAAGCTTAAAGGCTTAATGCCTCTTTAATAATGTCTTTATAGTTCAGAACATTATTTAACTTCTCTTCGATATCTTTTTTTGTTAGACCTAGTTCTTCTAATTTAGCAACTAGTTCCGTATTGGGAAAAATTAAGTCTAATTCAGCTTTAGAAATATTGGTCATCTCTTCATATTCATAACCTAAATTATTCAATATACGCTTTTGTAAGAGTCGATACCCGATTTTTGTAATTCTTTTTGTTCTTCTTCCGAAAGAGCTGAAAAATCGAACCCTCCGCCATCAAGATGAGTACCTGGTGCAAATATTGTATCAATCTTTGCTTGCAGCAATTCTAATATTTCCTGATTTGAAAATCCTAGATTGCCCAAATAGTTTAACATTTCCTTAGTAAGGCCTTTCTCTCTGGCTTTTTTCAAAAATATTACACGTTCCACTGACCGATTCATTTTAGTTTTAATTGTATATTTCGGAACATATGCAACTAATGCATTATTAACTTTATAGATAATGGGTTCAAAATCTGTTTGTCGAAATTCTACAAGTCTACTAGCAAGAAGTTTTTCATCAGTAAAATTTTCATGAATAAACTCAACAGCCTTATTACACTCTACTTCATTTTCAAAAATATAAGTTAACAATGCCCCATCAAGATAATAAAATGCCGCAGGCTTTACTTTATTCAATATCGGAATCTCTTCTTTATTATGAAAATAAACTCGGTTAGTTACATTAAAAGCGTTGATTACATCTTCCACATTAATCTCTAAATTGGTTTCTATAACTACGACATTTATATCCTTTCTATCTATGTTTGCACCCTTAGGTTCATGAGTAATATACCAGTAAATTAAAAGGCTTAGTAACAGTAGGATAATCAACAATAAAAACGGTTTTTTCATCTGTTGTTCTCCTCGTAAAACAATATGCTCTTGGGGGCCTAATATCTTTTCTGAAACAACCGCCCTATGAACGGTGCAACTACTATCTGATGTCAGTTGATGTTATTTTTCATCTACAATTACCCATATGGATTAACCCCTATCTATTCTTTCTCCCATTTATACTTTTTGTTAGCAAATATAGAGATAGAAAGAATATTACAGTGATAAATTGTATCCAAAATAAAATCACACCAAGTGAATTTAATGAATCATCCCTAAAAATTGAAAACCCACATATTGGTTGACCTTCATCTAAAAAATAGACCAGAGAGAGCAGCTTATATCACTATTTCCTATAAAGTCTCCGAGTTCCCGGCGTCCCAAGCGCTAAGGCGATGGTCAGCCCTTACATGGCTTAAATATTAGGCTTGGGCTGAGGGATGTAGCGCATACCCTAGGATTTTGCCCCACGTGCCCTCGCGGGAACATATTGTATGCAATACTCACAACCTTTACTAATAAGTTCCATAGGTAAGAACCCCAAATAAGAGCTATATCAGATAACATCACAAAAAAATGATAACTTAAAAGTAAAGTCCATACAAAGACTATACACAATACTAGAATAGTCACTATTCTTTGTATAAAATGTCTCCTAATATTCTTTCGTGTTAATTCTGTTGGAATTCTTTCATAGTAAGTCTGTCTTTTCAAGTTCCACCTAATCATCATTAGTAAGTGCTCATATAACATATCTTTCAACCAATCTAAATTATAAGGGATAAACCTCTCAAACCATTTCTTTTTCAGTCTTTTAAGGTCTGGAGGTAGTATGTAAAATGCCAAACCGCCATATCGAGCATTTGTAATTTTTCGATTACCATATTCAGCGTTTTTAATATATAAATCAAATTCATCCCATTCAAATCCAAATCTATGTATAGCCTGTTTTTCTATAAAATGTCCATATCCGTTTTTTAAATTATAAATATTAAAATTTACACTAAATTTTCTTTCCTTACTCTTATAAAAGTCAATCTGTCCGTTTGCATATTCAAGATTAAAACCTGAATTATTGATTAAACTAATTTCTCTATATGGTATCTCGTCAAATAGAAGAAATTTTGTATTTTCAAGTATATTGATTTGAAATGGAATTTTATTATCGGATTCATAAATCTCATATCTCAATTCTCTATCTTTAATATATTCATCTCTCTTTTTATCACTATGTTTCATTAATGCAATTATCGAAGTAAAAACAACTATAATAAAAATGGTAGGAAAAAAGTCAACATAGATGCGTTCAAATGTTCTCCCAAAGTTGAGTATAAGTAAGTTATATTCCGTTGGCGCTTTTTCTTTAAGGACAAGAATCAAATATCCAATAACTAACAACCAGATAACTTTATTATTCTTAATTTTATCAATTATGACAGCTGTTATTTCTTTTATTAATGCTTCCACACTTCCAACCCCTTCTTTATGAATGTCGCATAACGGCCAAGTATATGCGACATCACTGAACCGACCCCTAAAGTAAACCCTCGCTTTGCCTCCAAGTGAAGGGACTTACCGACTGGTTTGACCCAAAAAACTTTGCTCTAGATACCCTTGCGTAAAATACATTCTTATTTGAATTTGAATTACATTATACTTGCCTATTTGTAAATCCTACCCAATTATATTTATTTTCCAAGTAAGTAACTAATTCTTTTACCATTGTTGACGCTCCAGCCATAGATGCCCCTCCAACAGTTAGGACGGGGTTGCCAGTAACTAATCCACCTATAGCAATCGGTACTGACATGATAGTAGATAAGTTTGGCCACCTCTTAACTTTAGGAAAAACCTTTTTTATTCTTTTATTTAATTTATTTCTAATATCAATAAACTCATTCTTTATTTCAATAGGATTAATAACCCCATCAATTTTATTTCTTTGATTTATTACATCTTTAATTTGATGTATTTCATCATAATTACGCCATTTGAACATCTTATTGACATTCTTCTCTATATCAGATAAATATTTATCTTTACAATCTACAATTCTTGCACATCTATTACATTGCTCTTCAGGGTTAAATGCATAGTTATGCAATACTAATTCATTCGGTAATGAAATATCAAATACATTTTCGAAACATTTAATGTAATTGTTATTAACATTTTTAGGTAAATTATATAGTCCAAATTTTAAGTTTAGATACTTCAAAGCTCTTTTATCAAATAAACAGTTTGCATCTAAATGTCTCGCTAAAAATAAGCTAACATATACTGACCATAAATACGTTGAACAATAAACTATATTGCCAATATATATTTCCCCAGGTACTGCTTTATCTCCCTTTCTTACAATATCAGGAAATATCTCTATTCAATTAAATGAATCATTTTTGATTAGTTTAAAAAGCACTTTAGCATACTCTTCTGTCATTATTGTAGAAGGGTCTATTATTTCTATTAAATTTTCCGCCTTAGCCATATTAAAAATTACCTTCAATACCTTGGAAGTCTTATCTGTTTCCGGATACCTTCTCTCTTAAATTGCTTTCCAAATAGTTGGTGTCAATATAATTTTATCTGTCCATAAAAGTACAGATGGATTTGTAATAAGCCAACTAAAATCAAAATTACAAAAATCACAGGTTCCTATTTCATTTCCAATCGCTAAACCAGTTACGAAAATTTTATTCATTAAACCACCTCGCTTTAGGTATTTCGTATAGCGTTTCAAAACATTTCTGACGCCCTTGAGCTTACAGGCGAAGACCAAATCTTAAATAGCTCTTTTCTTAGGTTTGTGCAAGTTGTCTAGGTTATCAAATGAGATGTGGGCAGTAGACCCAAAGGCATCCCACTTTGCCTCTTGTGTGAATACCGTATTATCCGAGGTCCCGAAAAATTTCTTTATAATTTATCTCCTTTCTCAGTTCATTTACTATTTTCTTTGTCAATTTCAATTTATCGTCAAAATTAATAAACTTTTCTACAGAGTGTTCTGCCTTTTCAGTAGGGTTGCCATATTTATTTTTAAAATCCTCCATTTTTCTCCACAGAAATTCCTCACACTCATTAATTGAATTACCTACATAAATTATAAATTTTGAAATAGGAATATTATTGGGATTCCAGTTATTTTCTAAACTCGCGATATATGAATTAGTTTTTTTATCTAATTTTATAGATACTGATTGCTGATGTTCTCTATTTATATATGCATAAAATGTAATAGATAATGGATTTTTAGTTCCACCAACCCAACTTGACCAATTATACTCTATCGCCCTATCAACTAGCGCAGTAACTAATCTTTCAAATTCTTCTTTCCTATATTCTTGCCAACTAGAACCCTTTACTTTAGTGTACTTCCTCCAGTTGTCTAAAGATATAATATCAGCATTCTTTACCCCTAAAACTTCCACTAACTCTTCAAACCCAAATTGATAATCATCACGAAAATCAGCATATTTCCGGTCAGACAAAAAATATGGTATTGCACAATCCCTATAATATATTGGTAAAATCATAACTTTTCTTGTTTGCATTTGTTTAACCCAAGCACTACTTAATTCGCTTTTCACCCACTCGGAATTAAGAGCTTCTGGTGATAATATTATTCCAAGATACTCATTTTCTCGGATTCCATCCTCAATTTGCCATGTAATAGAATCACCAACTTTTATATCCCATTTATCGTACCATACATTTACCCCTATTCTTTTTAAATCTCTTGCTAATTTCTCTACAAAGGGTTTATCTATACTTGTATGGCTTAAAAATATACTAGGCATTTTTCGCTACCCCCATATTTTGGGAACTTTGTATAACATCTTTTCCCTAACTTTCATGTTTATCGGATATAGCATTTTAATTTAAGTTCGGTTCCTACATCAGAGACAAAGTTGATATGTAATTCATGACGGCTTCTTAAAAATACGTTATTTCAATTATTCGATAGCAAAATGAAAAATTCCTCCAAAATTGCGTGAATTTTATCAATAATAATTTCCCCCGTTCTTTAAAGAAGTGAAACGGAGGAAATTTAGGTTTCTTTTAATTGTCTATATGTAAAAGTTTCCTTTATCAAGCCATCTTCTATAAAATTCATATTATATTAGGCCTTTTAAGAATTTCTGTCTTAATTCCGGTTCAAACTTTTCTATAGCATAGCGCA